>NZ_JAUBTR010000075.1:0-32302 GCF_036705045.1 Microcoleus sp. BR0-C5 | reverse complement strand
GCCTGATTGACGGCTCGATCAACTGACTGACGTAGCGATCTATCGCCTGACTCTTTTAAGATACAAGGGGCGGGTTTTACGAAAAATCTCAGCCTAAGACCCACAATCTCAAAAACCCGCCCAGACCTAATTGCAAAGCCCACAGTTTCATAAACCTGATCCTACAGGTAGATGGGGATTTGCCGTTGGGTGGGGGCGGGTTTAAAAGATGATCGATTTTAGACAATTATTGTCTGTAAAACCCGCCCCTACAAGACTTTACATTCTCTAATAAATCCAGAGGATTCTTACTCCGTCAGTTTTGTCTGTTCTTTCTTTTCCGTCGGCATTGACTTTCTGACAGCTAGCATCAACTCCGCTTCGCTACATCGATACAAATCTCGCATTCGGAATACTTGCCAAACTTCCATCTTTGGCAAGGTTCGGCTTTTTTCCCAGTTGCGAATTGAAGACTCCGCGCATTCTAGTTCCCGTGCTACGTCTAAGATTGTCAGCCCTGCACGTTCTCTCAAGGCTCTCAAATCCATAGCTGAATAAACCTTTTAATATAGCAAGTGTGAATATTTAGCGCCAAGTATTGACACATGAGGTGAGTTTGATGTTTAATCATAGTAGTAGAGGCGTTAGTCGATTTCCGGCAAGAGACTTACTAACGCCCTTTCCTGTAGTCCATAGAGGATACTAAACCATCATGCCACAAAACGGTTATCAACAGGGATTAACTGCGAATCCTAGTGCGATCGCGTACCAAAAACGCATTTACCCTTGGGCGATCGCCAAACTCATGCCCAGTATGCAGCGGGCGATTGTGGGGCGATTTCGCAGTCGATCGGATGCTGACGGACACTTGCTGTGTCTGCGTCAACTGATGCCTCAAGCAACGCTTGTCGTAGTCTTTGACTTGCAACCAGACTTAGAAGTACCAATGGTGGCGCCCACAGCAATTCGATAAGCACAAGGATTGCGATCGCCATTTGTAGGGGCGGTGCCCCCGTGCCCGCCCCTTCGTCTGACTGCAAGTCGATGTTTCTTGTATTGTCCTTCTTCCTTTTTAAGAATGACTCAGACTCGATAATTCATTCGTGTATCCCTGTAGTGCCTTCCTTCTTCCTTTGGCTATAAATAGCGACTTAAGTTAGGATAATTTTATCCTCAATTTGCTTTTAAATCATGACTTCTACAACTGCAAAATTCATCGTGTCTCAAGTGGGCGAAATTCCCCAATGGCAAGCCGCGACGTGGGAAGATTATGTAGCAGCCTGCGAAGATCCATCTTTGGAGGAAGCCAGAATATTTTTTTTTGAAGGATATCTTTGGATAGACATGGGTAATGAAGGGCCTCAGCACGCCAGATTTAACAACCTCTTGACACTGGTATTTTACGCCTGGTTTGTCAGCAAAGGAGGACAAGCTTTCGATGATTTAGGTGGATGTGTAATTGAGAAGCCAAAGGTGGGAGGAGGTGCGCCGGATATAATTTTATATATTGGCGGAGAATTCATCCAGTGGCAAAAAGGGGAACCGCGGCGAATCAATCTGAATCAATCGAGAATTCCCGATTTAGTGGTAGAAACTTCCGATACTACTTTGGCGAGCGATTTAGATGAAAAGAAGCGGTTTTATGCTGCGTTGGGAATTCCTGAGTATTGGGTAGTAGATATTAAGGGCGAAAGAGTTTTGGCATTTCGCTTGCAGGAAAACGGGAAATATCAGGAATGCGAAATTTCCGGAGCCCTTGAGGGCTTGCCAATTGCTTTACTATCGGAGACTTTAAAACTTTTGGGTGAGGGAAATGGGACGGCGGCGATGTGGTTTGCTCAACAAATTGGGAAGTTGTAGAGAGGTTGGCGAAAAGTGCGTGAAGCGTAGCTATCCCGTAGGGAATCGCCCTTACTTTTTATCAAAATTTTACGCAATGATCGATCGAATAGAAGCGTCAGGATCATAAACAGTTACACATTTTTATAATAAATCTATATAATCAAGTTAACTGACTTGAGAAAATGTATGACAACAACTGTAGTAGACATCGGGACTTTAATTATCCGCGATCCCAACCTTCGAGGCGGCCGTCCGATTATTGCTGAAACTGGTACTTCTGTCCGCCGCATCGCCGTTTTGTACAAGCAGGGTAACAGTGCCGAAGAAATTGCTAGGCTGATGACTCATTTATCGATCGCACAAGTTTATGCAGCTTTAACGTATTATCATGCTAATCGAGAAGAGATTGATACAGATTTAGCTGAGAAGAAGCTTACGAACAGTTAGCAGAGTTACACTACAAAAACCTCAAGACAAATCCATAAGCATTCGCACATGGGAAAAAAAAGTGCGATCGCACTCTACTCCAAAAACGCGATCGCCCTAATTTATCTGCGTTTATCTGCGTCCATCTGCCGACATCTGCGGTTAAAAAAAGATCGATCCCCCTTACAATCATAAAAAATATAAAATATAAAATCCTAAAAAAATGCTCAGACTATCCCAAACCCAACTCAAAATCCTCGAAGAATGCCCCCGCAAATTCCAACACAGCTACCTAGAACTCCTAGCCACCACCGCATCCCCAGAACACAAAGAAAAACTCACATGGGGAAGCCACTTTCACCTATTAATGCAGCAGCGAGAACTCGGACTTCCCATTGAATTTATCATCCAACAAGACCCCGAACTGGGACGCTGCGTGGCAGCATTTATCAACACCGCACCCGAACTTTTCGCTAATTCAGAAAATAGCGAGCGAATTTTCCGCCAAGCCGAACACCCCCGCACCCTAATTTTCCAAGACTACCTATTCACCGTTATCTATGACTTGCTAATAGCAGAACCAAACGCCGCCCAAATTCTCGACTGGAAAACCTATCCCCGCCCTCAAAAATCAAAATGGATAGCCGAAAGTTGGCAAACTCGCCTCTATTTATACGTCTTAGTAGAAACCAGCGACTATTCCCCCGAACAAGTTTCAATGACATACTGGTTCGTACAATTGCAAGGAGAAGAACCGCCGCAAAAACTCACATTTTATTACAACCAAACAGAACACGATCGCACAAAACAAGATTTAACCCACCTATTGCAGCAGCTAACCGACTGGCGACAGCGCTATACCGAAGGCGGCGAATTCTTACCCCAAGTAGAAATTAGTTCCAATCTTTGCAATTCCTGTCAATTTGCCACTCGCTGCAACCGTACAACAGACAACACAGCTTTCTCACCCAATCTTTCCGCAGAAACTCCCACAGATTGGCTACCAAATCTTGCTATAATCGACGAAATATATATTTAATATATAAACAAACCCCCCAAATTTTACTCGTTACTAGGCTCTGCCTGGTAACGCAGATACGGAGGCTCTGCCTCCAATTTTCCCGATCGTAAGCGAGGCAGAGCCTCTGGAAATGGGTTCCCAGGCAGAGCCGGGGACCCAGTGACTCGCTTAAGTTTTATTTAAACAAACAAGCCCTCGGATTCATCGGTGGTAAAAATCTAAAATCTAAAATCTAATGATAGAAACCCCTCAAACCTGGCAAAATCAACCCTTACCCCAACCCCCAGCTTGGCTAATCCAAGCTGTCAGGAACCATGCACCCGAACTCCCCGGAAACTATGCCGCCGCACTTCTGTGGTATAGAGGAATTCAAAACCCCGAACAAATACCCGGTTTCTTAAATCCCCAACTTTACCAACCAGCAAGTCCTTTTGAATTCGGACTAGAAATGAACTGGGCGATAGAAAGAATCCAGCAAGCACGAAACAGCGCAGAAAAAGTCGCAATTTGGGGAGACTTCGACGCCGACGGCATTACCTCAACCTCCGTTTTGTGGGATGGACTAGGAGAATTTTTTACTCAAAACGACCAACTAATTTATTATATTCCCAACCGCTTAACCGAATCTCACGGACTCAATATTCCGGGAATAGACGCCTTAGCAAAATCGGGAATTAGCTTAATTATTACCTGCGATACCGGCAGTACAAACATCGCCGAAATCGAATATGCGACTAGCTTAAATATCGATACAATTATTACCGACCATCATACATTACCGGACGATCGCCCGCCAGCTACAGCCATTATCAATCCCCGCTACTTTCCCCCAAGCCACCAACTATTTAACCTCTCAGGAGTGGGAGTAGCTTACAAATTAGTTGAAGCACTGTATCACACATTACCGGATATTCCGCAGCGCCCGCTCACAGATTTATTAGAATTAGTAGCGATCGGCTTAATTGCCGATTTAGTCCAACTTACAGGAGACAGCCGCTACCTAGCACAAATCGGCATCCAACAACTGCAAAAACAAATCGCAAATCCCACCCGCCCAGGAGTTGCAAAATTGCTCGAACTGTGCAATAGATCGGGCGATCGCCCAACCGACATTTCCTTCGGCCTCGGCCCCCGAATCAACGCCGTCAGCCGCATTCAAGGTGACGCCAGCTTCTGCGTAGAACTCCTCACCAGCCGCGACAAAAAACGCTGCGAAGAACTAGCAAATTTAACCGAAATTGCCAACTCCCGGCGCAAATCTTTACAAAAAGATGTTGCCAAAGATGCCGCCTACAAACTAGCCAAACTCGACCTCTCAACCACTAGCGTCATCGTCCTCAGCGACCCCCAATGGCCCGTAGGAGTATTAGGATTAGTAGCAGGACAAATCGCCCAAGAATACGGACGCCCCGCGATTTTATTCAGCACAGAAGGAAGCGAAGAAATTAATGAAAATTCCCCGGAAACGCAATTTATATCCTTATTAGATTCAGAATCACCAACACTTTTC
Organism: Microcoleus sp. BR0-C5; assembly: GCF_036705045.1. Lineage (NCBI taxonomy): Bacteria > Bacillati > Cyanobacteriota > Cyanophyceae > Oscillatoriales > Microcoleaceae > Microcoleus > Microcoleus sp. BR0-C5. The sequence goes on along the minus strand of NZ_JAUBTR010000075.1, from coordinate 27,524 downwards.
CCATCCAAAATTGCCAGGGGTTCCGCCCGTTCCGCTAATCAAATTGACCTTTACCAATTAGTCAAAGACCAAGCGCATTTATTGGACAGATTTGGTGGTCATCCCTTCGCCGCCGGATTGAGTCTCCCTGTTGAAAATCTCCCTCTATTTACCGAGGCGGTAAATCAGCAACTGCGGCAACAATACAGCACCGATAGTTTAACAGCCGCCCCCGTTCAAGCCGACCTAAAAATTACTGTCTCCGAATTAGGCAAAGACTTATTTCAAGAACTAAAATTGCTCGAACCCTGCGGTATGGGCAACCCCGCACCCAAATTGCTGATTGAAAACTGCTGGTTTGAAAATCTATGGAATCAAAAAATCAAGGATTTGAAAGGGCAAAAAATAGAATATATCAAAACAGAATTTACAATCCGGGATGAATCTAGCGATATGGGATTTCCCGGCATTTGGTGGGGGCATAATCAAAATGAAGTTCCCCAAGGTCGCTGCGATGTCACCGTGGAACTAGATTTTAATACTTACAAATCGCGGTATGAAGTGCGCCTCGTAGCAGTGCGGGAACGCACGGAAGATAACCAAATCAATGCGTCCACTAAAATAGATTGGATTGTAGACTGGCGCAATAGAAATAATGATGAAGAGTTGTTAGCAGCCAGCACAAACTTAGAATCTCCAATGCCGATCGACAATCTAGTTTACAATTCCGAAAAGGTCGATCGCGAAAACTCGATCGTCCTCAAAGAATGCCCCGCAAGCTGGGACGAACTGCGGATCTGGTTTCGGCAAGCACAGCACACTCAGAAAAAACTTGCGATCGCCTACACATTACCCCCACTCGTACCCCCACAGCAAATCTGCCAACAGCTAATCGGCATCGCCAAATACCTCAGCCGCACAAAAAAAACCGTCACCAGACAACAACTCCGCCAAAAACTCGGCATCAGCGACACATCGCTGCAACTAGGGTTCAAAACCCTAACATATCTCGGTTTTCAAATCCATTATCGCGATCGAGCTTTCCACATCACCCGACAACCCGAAACCGCACACCAGGAAGACGCGCCAAAGCAAATCTCCCAACCGTTATTAGATAGCCAATCCATCCAATCCTCCGTGCCAAATTCCCCCATCGCCGCCCGTTTTGCAGCGCAATTCCTAGCAGCAGTCTCCGAAGAACAATTCCGGCGGAAATATTTCTCTGAAGTACCCCTGTCCACCATTGTGTCGATCGCCCGAGAGACCGTTTTCCAAGAAGATTCTACAGCAAATCCCTTCTAACTCACATCTTGCACCATTCTCAGGAACAGGCAAGATGCCTGTTCCACAAAGAGTTTTCTTGTGGAACAGGCATCTTGCCTGTTCATAAAAGCTTATTGAGAATGGTGCAAGATGTGAGTTCTAACTGATATCTAGCACCATTGTTAAGCATAGGCAGGATGACAGTTCCACTGATGAGATAACTTTTCTTGTCGGGCCCGCACTCGCGATCGGCCGGTGGGGCTGGCTTTCTCGCCCCTGAAGCGAGAGAGGTTTTTGTGGATCTGGCTTAAGAGGCTTATTCCTGACACGGATGCAACATCTCAGTTCTAAGAAATATCTTAGTTCTGAATTCATCCCGATAAAATAAGGCATAGGGCAATGGGAGTTATCCGTTGCGAGTCAGACCCAAAACTCATAACTCCTAACTCACAGGCCACAACCCAAAACTCCCCACCGCCAAACTCGATCGCCCATATCCAATTTAAAACCCCTATGCTTCTCTGTCCCCGCTGCCAATTTGAAAATCCCAATCCAAACAAATTTTGTCAACAATGCGGAAATTCCCTAATTTACAAACCTTGCCACGAATGCGGTGCCCAAGTCGCTTTTAGCGCCGCATTATGTCAGAATTGCGGTGTCGCAACAGGTCAAGTGTGGCGGGCGATTATCTGCGGTCGATCGAATTTTCCAGCAGTCGAGGCAGACGAGTCCACCCTACCCCCAGCCGAGTTTCCCCAAAAACCAGAGAGGGTTCCAGAAATCGCAAGGCGCCAAAACTCTCCTGAACCAATCACAGACGCCATTAAAACAGAAATAACCACCCCAGCCGAACCCCCAACAGCAGTCGAACCAACTTCTCCACTGACCGAAGTCGCCGAATTCAGCAGCATAGAAATTGACCCTGTGGTAGCCGTGGGGGCGATCGCACCACCATCCTTTCAAACAACAGAAAAAAGCTCTACTACAGCACCAGAGCGCGAAATAACCCGATCTGAGCAGCATTTTACAACCGCACCACAGCCTCAACAAATCCACGAAGCAACCGAGAACCCCGACAGCCCAAACATAGCTGACATCTCCCCCCAATCTCCAGAATTCCCCATCGCCAATTCAGAATATTTAATCCCTTCCCAGCCAGCAGGAGCTTATTTAGACACTCAGCAGCGCTACCAACTCCTAGAAACCGTGCCGCCGAGAAAACGCTCAGACACAGTAGCAGTAACAGTATTGGACTGTCAGCCGCTGGAAATGTCACCCCTCAAAGCCATGCTAGCAGCCAACTCTGCCAGCGTCGCCCGACGAACATCCCCCTATAGCGCAGCAATCAGCGGAGAAAATTCAACCAATTCCGCCTTAGCAGAGCTTTGCCAAGGCATAGCTGAACCTTATCTGGCACTGCGGTGGCAATTCTCTCAAAACCTGCCAGTCATTCACGATAGCTGGTCAGACAACGAACAGGCAGTCCTGCTGCTAGAAGACTGCTCCCAATGGCCGCTGCTGGTAGAACGGTGGAGTCAACCCGAAACTTCCACCCAGCAAATTTTATACTGGCTACACGAAATGACAGAACTGTGGGCTGCCCTAGAACCCTGGCGCTGTCGGCAAAGCTTGTTGGAACTGACAAATTTGCGAGTCAACCCCGACTCTTCCTTTTCCTTGGCTTCTTTGCGACTGCAATACCTCTATCCCGAACCCGCGGGCTCCAACCTGCAACTGGTAGATTTGGGGCAATTGTGGCAGGTGATATTTAGCCAGTCCGATCATCGCACTCAGTTTGGCGCATTGCTCGAACTGCTGCAACAAATGTACAGAGGCGAGATTAACACAATCGAAGAATTGCGATCGCGCCTAGAAACAGTTCCCCTCGAACTCCAACCCGCACCTTCACCAAGCTCAACCCCGACGCGCAGGCATTACCGCAGCCCCGACGAGTCCCCCCCCGAAGTTGGCGAGGTCTTAACCCAGCCCATGCCACTCCAGATTTACAGCTTAGAAGACGCAGGCCTCACCGATGTTGGCCGCACGCGCGACCACAACGAAGACTTCTTCAGCATCTGGACTCAGCTCAACAAACTCGAAAGTTCCTTCGGTCGCATTTTTCAAACCAAAGGGCTTTACATTCTCTGCGACGGCATGGGCGGACACGACAGCGGAGAAGTAGCCAGTCAACTAGCCGCTGAAACCCTCAGAGAATTCTTTCAAACCTGTTGGGAAAATCAACTACCTCCTGCAGACACCATCCGCGAGGGAGTGCTGCTAGCCAACAAAGCCATCTTTGAAATCAATCAAAAGGACGGACGCTCCGGCAGCGCCCGCATGGGTACAACTCTAGTCGCAGTCTTAGTTCAAGACACCCAATTCGCCGTTGCCCACGTCGGCGACAGCCGCCTCTACCGACTGAGAAAGGGACAAACCCTAGAAAAAATCACCTCAGACCACGAAGTAGGTCAGCGCGAAATTAAGCGCGGGGTTGACCCGGAAACTGCTTATGCCCGTCCCGACGCCTATCAACTAACTCAAGCCCTCGGCCCGCGAGACAGTAATTTTCTCAAGCCTGACGTGCAGTTTTTAGACTTGTGCGAAGATACCTTATTAATTTTGGCTTCCGACGGCCTGACAGATAATGATTTGTTGGAAACTCACTGGCAGAACACTCTCGAACCCCTGTTCAATCCCCAAGCTGATCTCGACCAGGGAGTTGCCCAATTGATTGAACTGGGCAACAAACGCAACGGTCACGACAATATCACGGCAATTATCATTCGGGCGCAGGTAGGCGCATTTCGATTTTAGAACTTGGATGCTGCCAACTTTTTCAAAGGTGGTGCTTTCCCCCGCGACCGCCTGGGTTAAGCCTGCAATTATTGCAGAGAAAGGATAAAACTTCGGCCGTTTCTGAACCAGGCTTTACTGCTTGCTCTGCTATTAGGAATCCGGTGTTGAAACAGCTTCCGTTTGATTGCTCAAAAACTGATTACAGCCCCATACGATTGCAGAAAAGCTGTTGAGGGCTAACCATTTATCAGTAGCTTGAATTTTGAGAGTCGGTTCTGATAATCTGGGGGGAAAACTGGCTTTATAGTGAGTGGATTACTCCTAGATGAAAGAGTTTTATCCTACAGAAAGAGTTAGTTTAATCCAAAAAAATCAACTAAAATGAAGTGAGGCAGCAGGTGGGCTGATGCGAAATCTGTTTTATACCCGATCGCTGTCGGGGCAATGTAGCCTAGGCGGGAATTGCCGGCCATACATGATGGGGGACGTAAATCACAACCTCCTGCTACAGCAAATTTACGTAAAAGTTTAGCGATTGTTTACCTACTTTTTGTAGTTTAAAGTGTTAAATCGAGCAAGTATGTTTTAAGGAGCGATCGACATCTCTTAATTTTTACGGATAATTGTTCCCAACAAACTCTTTATAACTTAATTGTTTATGGAATCTTTAATCATAATCAGGATATTATAAAGTTTTCGTGAAACTCACCGGTGAAGCTCATAATTAATTTTTAATTTCTAATTTTTCAAAGCCCTACGCCCCTAATCTGTAAATTCCCGCCAACTCTCACTGCCACATCAGGGAGTTCAACCACATCAAGCGAAAATGCTGCTGACTCTTTTAGATCCAGACAAACAGACCCCCCTGCAACAGTGGAGTTTCGAGAGCGAATCCATTATTCGCATCGGCCGCTCTCCAGAAAATCACGTTGTGATCCCCAATGCTCTAGTGTCACGGCAGCATCTGGAATTGCAAAGAGTTAATAGCGGGAGATCCAGCCAGTGGTATTTAGTCAATTCCGGGACAAATGGCACTTTGGTAAACGGTATTCTCATGTCTCAGGGTTGGATATCCGACGGTGCCCTGATCCAGTTGGCGCGGGGCGGCCCAATTCTGCAATTCCAAGTTATTACTATTGAACTCGGCGGCAAAATTAAGGCGAACCCCAACGTCAATCTCGTGGCACCGAGGTGTACCCACACGGGAAACCCGCCGGGGAATTTATTCTGCATCCACTGTGGCGAACCGATTAAAGTCGATCGCACTGTCCGACACTACCAAGTGTTGAGAACTTTGGGCCAAGGCGGTATGGGGACAACGACTTTAGCCTGGGATCGAGAGAAAGCGAAAGCTCAACAACCCGGAAGTTCCCCAGCAGCTTCTCTGGTAGTCCTCAAGGAAATGAATGCTGATATGGCTCAAATCGCCAAAGCTCAAGAACTGTTTGAACGTGAAGCTAAAACTCTCAAGGCCCTCCACCATCCGGGAATTCCTCAGTTTTTTGACTTTTTTGTGGAAGGGGGCAAAAAATACTTGGTGATGGAAATGCTCCACGGCGAGGATTTAGAAAAACGCATCTACAACCGCGGGCCTGTTGCTCCCCAACAAGCAATAGAGTGGATGATCCAAACCTGTGAGGTTTTGGACTACATTCACTCTCAAAAACCCCCGATCGTCCACCGGGATATTAAACCTGCTAATTTGCTGGTGCGCCACCGCGACAATTGCATTACAGTGCTGGATTTTGGTGCCGTTAAAGAAATCGGCACTCCTCCGGGCACTCGCATCGGCGTTGAAGGCTACACCGCACCAGAACAAGACCGGGGACAGCCTCTCCCTCAGTCGGATTTATATGCTATTGGGCCTACTTTGATTTTTTTGCTCACGGCCCAAAGCCCTCAAAACTTTTACGGGAAAATAGCTGGAGGTTACGGGTTTAAGCTTGAAAATATTCCGACGATCGCCCCCAAGCTGCGGGACACCATTTTGCGAACCACGGCAGCTAAGCCTGGGGATCGCTTTCAAACTGCTCAACAATTAGCTCGAGCTTTAGCAGCTTCGGTTTAACCAAAGTCAGAAGTCAAAACTCAAAAGCCAAAAGCCAAAAGTCACAAGTCATTAGGAAGAGGGCAAAGGCAAGAGGGCAGAGGGAAGAAGTTAGCCACGGAAATTTATGAAAGAAAATTTACCCGATCGCCTCGAAATTTCTCTCCGACACCCCAGTCCTCCGTCTCCTCTGTTATTCCTCGTCCCAAGCTTCTACAGCTATCAACTCGCTCACGGGGTCTTGCATAGAAAAATCAAACTCTAGCAATTGCTGTTTCCAGTACGGCCATTCGTCGCCGTAAAGCAGAGCAATTTTCCAAATACTGTCTGTCGGTTTGATAATGTCAGACGTGACGAGAGAATGCACCTGACGCTGGAACTTAACCATCGGCTGTATCACCTTCTGGCTCATAATACCTCTTGAATTGTTTAAATCTTGTGTAATTACCACTTCCCAGCGCACACTCTTTATCGCAGTTTCGCCAAGAACAGTCTAGCCAAGATACGTGTAGATTTTAGTCGGGAAGCTACATATTCAACTTGTATCTCAACACTGTTCGTTTTGACAAGGCCCTATAAGCAAGACTGAATAGTCAAGACCGACTTCAAAGAATTAATCATCTGTGAAATGTCGCACTGTATGCTGTCGATCGGCAGTGGAAGGTTTGCCGCCTCAATTGTTTCCACATAGTAGTAGATGCAAGGGCTGCGCTCGGCTTGTTCTGGAAAAGGCTGAGTTTGCGTAGGAGAAACTGCAACTACTGCGCTTTCGCTGCTACAGCGTAATTTCCGCTTTCCTGCGGGTAAACCACACCTGTTTCACCTTCGACGCTGGGTTCGCTGTGAGAGTGGGATGTGAACTACATAAACCGATTATAACTCTACTGACCGCAAAAGCGATCGAAAATTGTTGGATACTGTTGATCGCCACCCCTAAATGTCGATCGAACATTCTAGGCAGCCCCACGTGGGCCAGCAGGCAAGTTTCAAACCCATCGTCCGTCCTGATTGAGTCAATCTAAAATCTAAAATCTAAAATCTAAAATTGTATGACTTGGACAAGGCGACACATTCTCACTCTGGCTGATTTTACCTCGGACGAATACGATACGGTGCTGCAAACAGCAGCCAGTTTTCGGGAGGTGCTCGGCCGCCGCACGAAGAAAGTGCCGGCCCTGCAGGGTCAAGTGGTCGCGAATTTGTTTTTTGAACCTTCTACCCGGACTCGCAATAGTTTTGAGTTGGCGGCGAAGCGGCTGTCGGCAGATACGCTAAATTTTACCCCGGGAAGTTCTTCTCTGACGAAGGGGGAGACTATTCTGGATACGGCTAAGACTTATCTGGCGATGGGAACGGATTTGATGGTGATCCGGCACGAACAAGCTGGAGTTCCCAGCACGATTGCTTCAGAAATGGATCGCTTAGGTTCGAGAGTCAGCGTTCTGAATGCTGGAGACGGCCAGCACGAACACCCATCGCAAGGTTTGCTAGACTTATTTACTATTTGTGCTCTGTTAGATACCGAACGTCCGCGGCTGGAACTTTTAGCGGGTAAAAAAATTGCTGTGGTGGGGGATATCTTGCATTCGCGGGTGGCTAGGTCTAATATTTGGAGTTTAACGGCTTCTGGGGCAGAGGTTCATTTGGCCGGGCCGCCAACTTTGCTGCCGCTGTTGTTTGCTGAGTGTGGCGATGGTAGGGAAGGCAAGTTATTTTTGCATTGGCAGCTTGAACCTGCTTTGGCCGATGCTGATTTTGTGATGACTTTGCGGCTGCAAAAGGAACGGATGAGCGACCATTTGCTGCCGAGTTTACGAGAGTACCATTCTTTGTACGGGATTACGCGCGATCGGCTGAAACTCTGCAAGCCCGATGTGAAGGTGTTGCACCCGGGCCCAGTTAACCGTGGCGTGGAAATTAGTTCGGATTTGATGGACGATGCCCAGTTTAGCCTGATTTCTCAGCAAGTTACCAGCGGCGTGGCGGTGCGGATGGCATTACTTTATCTGATCGGCGGTGGTAAAGTTTAGGCTGTTAGTTGTGAGTCAGGAATTTCGGATATTCGATTATTTTCAGGAGCGATCGCATATTTAAAATAATCGTTACCCAGTAGGACCGGGTAACGATTAAAACTCTTTCTAGAAATGTAAATTGCTCTAGTTAAGAGTTAGGAAAGCCAGGACGCAGACACCCAGCCACCACCTTTGAGTTGGGCCCAGCCGTGTTTGTAACGACCGGTCAATTTTACGTGGTCTCCATAATATAACTTGCCGATTACACCAGAACAGCTACTGGGGCGGTGGCGGATATTCAGTCGGCCGCCATTCGTGACAACTTTGGCGTAGCTGTGATGGCTGTGATGAGCGCGATGGCCACAGTGTTTGCGGTAGCAACCTGCAGCCTGGGCTTCGCCACCGACACTCAGAACAGATAGGGCTACTGCCATACCTGCAACGCCTATCCATGCAGAATTAGGAATTTTCAAGCCCAGTTGGTCTAACGACTTGACTTGGAGTTCGGACTCTGGAGATTCATAAGCAACAAAAGAGTGGCTCAATGCTAGTGCTTCCATAGTTTCCTCGTGATTGTTGTTAACATTTGTTGGTGCAGACTCAGGTCGAAACCTCAATTAACAGCCCAAACCATTAACTTATGTTTCAGAAAAGGCACAAGAGGGCGTTATGGTCTTGCTGTTGCCAAGTATCCGCCAATTTGCCTGAACCATGCACAGGTATATCATGTCATTGATGTAGCTTTCCGGAACAAAAAAATAAATAAAGTTTACATCGACTGCTAACAATTTTGCCGACGCGGATCAGAACTCCGGGCAGAATTAAACTTAACTGTGTCCTTACAAAGGGAACGAAGTTATCGATTGGGGTGGGGAATGGCTTGTACTGAGTTGCGAATGACACTACTTATTTTGGTGCTTATTTATTGAATTGCTACAGCAATATCGGCAGTTAATTCTATCGAACAAGCATCCGGCTTGTCTTCAAGCACGATCTTAATTTGCTTCGGGCCAGTCATAGTGTAGCCGATCGCACTCGTGCAGAAGTTCGGGCCGATGGCGTCACGCTCTTACGCGTGCTACGAGATGGGTCTAAAAATTAGCCTCCCTGTGTCCCCGACAAGAATGCAAGACCAATCCATCGCGACTTGATTTGTGTCAAGATCAATTAACTTATCCAGCACCTCTTCTTTGGCAATGAACTCCTTCGCTGCACTTTCGATCGGCACAATTCCTCAACGCCATGAATCCGACAGCTTCGCCATTACCTTAGCGCCGCTGTCTGTAGAGGAAATATACGCTTTGGCAGATGACCCCGCGAACGGAGCCGTGGTAATGATGAGCGGTACAGTCCGCAACCAAACTGACGGTCAAGCTGTAGTTTCCCTAGAATATCAAGCCTACGAACCGATGGCCGTGCGAGTATTCCAGCAAATTGCTACTGAAATCCGCCGCCAGTGGGCCGATGTCAATCGGGTCGCTATTCACCACCGCGTCGGACACTTGCAGGTGGGCGAAATCAGCGTACTGGTGGCTGTTGGCTGTCCCCACCGGGACTCAGCCTTTGCAGCTTGCCAGTACGCCATAGATACGCTCAAACACAATGTACCGATTTGGAAAAAGGAACATTGGGCAGACGGTTCTAGCAGTTGGGTTAGTATTGGAGCGTGCGAGGTTGTCGGGCATTAGTAAGCAGTCAGCAGTCATTGACTGTTTGATGACTGAAGCTGATCGCAGTTTCCGAGCGCGGGAACCAATCGGGATCTGCTAACGTCAAAAAGTGTGGAATGTTCGATGAGCCAATTCCACCGATGAGCGACTTTATTTCCGTGTCCTGGTCTGCGGTTGTGGCGACCGTTCAAAGAGTGCAATTGCCAGCCGAAAAACTCTCTAATTATGACTTGGTGTTGCGGTGTCAGGAAGGAAATCGACCTGAGACCACGGCTTTTTCAGAACTGTTGAAGCGGTATCAGTCCCACGTAGACAGGGTTCTCTATCACTTGGCCCCTGACTGGCAAGACCGAGCAGACTTGGCTCAGGAAGTGTGGATTCGGGTCTACCGCAATATTAACCGTTTGCAAGAGCCTGTTAAATTTCGGGGCTGGCTGAGCCGCATCGCCACTAATTTGTTTTACGATGAGTTGCGGAAGCGCAAGCGGGTGCGAACTCCGCTGTCGCTGGACGTACCCCGTACTCTGGAAGATGGCGAGGTTGATTGGGAAATTCCGGCAGACAGTCCGGGGCCTGATGAAGATTTGACGACGAGAGAATTTTACGACCAGTTGCGGGTGGCGATCGCAGATTTGCCGGAAGTATTCCGCACGACGATTGTTTTGAGAGAAATAGAAGGTTTAGCCTATGAGGAAATAGCCGAAATGACCGGAGTTTCTCTGGGAACTGTCAAGTCGAGAATTGCTAGAGCTCGCCAAAGATTGCAGTTGGAATTGCAAAAATATCTCGATGGTAATTAGCAAGAGTAATTTCAGAGGCGGGTTAAGAAGATTTGGTGAAGTTTGCTGTGACATCAAAACTTATCTTTTAAAATATAAATAAGCAGTAAATCATTCTAATAGCGAGTGCGTGATTCCCCAATTAGAGCAAGTCTGAAATTATGAGTGGTAACTTTGAATCCGATAAAAATCAGAATCAGCAAGGCGTGGGGGATTCACTCGCTGAAACTCAAGTTAACAACAATTATGCCCAGGGCAATGTAACTACTATGATGCGCGATCGCTTTGAATTGCTAAGTGCCTACCTCGACGGTGAAGTGACGGCGACAGAACGCCGGCAAGTTGAGGAGTGGCTGACAAATGACCCCACTACGAAGCGTTTGTACTCGCGACTGCTGATGATGCAGCAGAGTTTTCAGGCAATGCCGGTGCCTGCTGCAGAACAATCGGCCGAGGAGTTGGCGACGAAGGTTTTGCAGCGGGTGGAACGCAAGCCGAAACAAACTTGGATTTTGGGTGGAGGTGCGATCGCAGCTTTGTTGGTTGCGGTGGTGTCTGGTGTCGGTGGCGGCCGCCAATTGTTTGCTCCTCAGTTTGCTCGATCGCCCGTTCCTGCTGAATCAGACGGTTTGATTATGGCTTTGAACGAGCCTCTGGTGGAGATGGTTAATCCCAACGATTTGATGCTTGGGGTGAATGCACCGATCGTGGAGATTCCCAAAGTTGGTGTAGCAACCCCTCAAAAGTAATTGCTAAAGGCGCAGTAGGATTGCTGTTTTGAACAATAACGAAAGTTGCTAAGCTCCCTAAAAAAGGGGGCTTTTTACTGTTTTTTCCAGTTTTTTAAGGTGGATAGATCCTTTGACACTTTCCTGGCTTTGAATGACGAATTGTGGGGCGATCGCATCTTAATATCGGAGTAGGTAGCTAGTGGAGTTAGAGCGCGCGATCGCACTTGTCACCAGTTTTTTTTGATTTTGGCGATCGGCAATAGCAATGTCTCCTCAATTTCCTGCCGCACAGTAGGAGATACATTAGAAGCACTATTGAGGCAATATACCAGCAATTTATTAGCATCGTAATACTTCCTCAGCAATGACTTCTGCTGTTCGCTAAATTGCCAATCGTGACCTATATTGCGATATTTAATCATCACCTCTCTTAATTGCTGAGTCCAATCTTGACCTTTAGCTTTCCACCACTCCCGCTCCATTTTCCACCACGCCTGCATTTTGTAGGTATATGTTGAATCATATAGTTGTTTTTTGAGTTGTTGTAGCGATAGCTTCAATTCAGGTTCCAGATTCAAATTCATAGTAAAGACAAGGATAGAGATCAGATTGCGAGCTGACGCAGCAGCATAAACATAGGAAATATTAAGGTCAAGTGCATAGAGCATTCCAAGATCAAGAAGAATATCAGCAGTCAAATCAGAATCGCGTTCATTTTCAGAAGAAGAAGAAGAAGTATTGTCAGAAAAAGAAAAAGAAGTAAAGTCAAATAAAAAAAGTCTCAAAGGTGGTCTAAAGGTATGGTCAATGGCATAACCAAGGCTATGGATCAAACTTATGTCAACCTCCAAGTGAGGACTAGGGTTACTAACGCGCTCTACCTCTCTACCCATATAAAAAGCGCGGATAGCTGATATTTTATAGGGTTCATTAACGGAAATAGATTTATTTCTTACCCACACTAAGAACTGCTGTAACTGCTCGTCCTCAGCGACCAGTCCATCAACTTGTTGTTTCATTAACAGTAAAAAATCATCAGCTTTTTGCAACATTCCAACTGCTAACAACAAGACTTCTCGCCAACGCTTATCGGTGATGTGAATGACCAGTTTTTCTAAAGAGTGTGCCTCATAATTGTCAACAATTGCTTTGGCAGTAAAATACTCTTGGAAAGTCAGATGGGAAAACGAGTAAATCCCCCTTGCCCTCTCCACTAATAACCCATGTTGTGCCTCGATCGCCTTCAGCACAACCTCACTATCCATTTCCAACTGAACGCGGTCAGTTTTGTCATCCCGTAAGTTAGCCAGATAATCGGCAATCAATTGCTGAACTGTGTTTTTTTCAAAAAAGTAATCGCCCCGATCAAAAGTAATAGCTGCCACAAAAGCAAGTAAGTTTTTTTTGCGGCAAAAATTCAAATCGCGATAAACTTCATCTCGTTGAATACCTCTACTTTCATCCCATTTTCTGAGCATAATTTCCATTCCTTCCTCATATAACTTGGCTCGGTTGGATGGAAAATCTGCTTTGGCTTGGAATACTAAACAAGTCAAATTCAACAAGATAGGCGTTACTGCCAGTTCTCGGATTTGCTGATTTTTATTCAGTTTTAGCTGCTCTACAAATTGAGATGCTAAAGCTTTCCCTGCTTCCAGATTCTGGGAAAATGCCACAAACCAATTGCGAGCGAAGGCAGCAATTTGCTCGCAATTAAAATCGGCTATCTCAACACAGGTAAAGGCTTCGTCGTGAAATCTGTACTTAGAAGCGGCAATTCTACAGGTAATAATAAACTGATTGTTGTAATACTTTTGGACAAACTGACGAATCTGTCTGACGACTGCATCGCTATCTGATTCTGGCACTTCATCTAAGCCGTCCAACAAAATCAGCCCTCTGCCTTGACTGAGTACAAATTCAGTTTGCGATCGCGCATCAACTCCGCAACTGGCAAATTCGTCGCTGATATATTCTAATAAGTCCAGATTAGCGATTTCAGCAAAGGTTTTCAGAGGGATAAAAATAGGTATTTTGTTGGCTTCAAATTCTGAGCGATCGCACTGAATGGCAATGTGTTTCAAAAAGGTAGTTTTACCTGAACCCGGTTTGCCGAGTACCATCAGTTTAGAGTGAGATTTCACCGCATCCAATCCAGGGACTCGTTTCTGGCGTACTTTACCCAATCCCAATCGGTTAAAGTTATCCGCATCTGGGTTGAAGTCTCTGAGTAAATCGCTAATTTCTCCCGGCTGCCAACTGGTAATTTCCTCCAAAATGTTGACTTCAACGTAGAGGTTGCTGACATCAACGGGCTGTGCAATATCCAAGAGTTGCATTTTGCTGTAAAGCTGTTGGATTTTGCTATGGCATTTTTGCCGGATCTCTTCGACTACCGAATTAATGTCTAAATTCGGTGGCTGCGGATTTTCTGGTCGAGGACGATCGACAATTTCTTCCCAATTCAACTGCAAAACCGTGCAGAAAGCCTTGAAAGCATGGGCTTTAATGGGTTCTCTTCCTCCTAAAAAACGCCTCCAAGTTGGCAGCGAGAGGCCATCGGCATAGGGCCCGGCTTCTGTCCAAGTTCGATCGGGATCTAATTTTTGACTAGCTTCTACTAGCCATCTGGGGTCTTCTATAGTCGATCCCTTTTCTCTTCTAGCTTGCTTAATTTTTACTAATCCCTCCTCAGAGGCTTTGAGGGTCGTCATTATATAATTTACTTCTTTAATTGTCAATGTCTGTTTTCGATCAGTTTAGCGATCGCAAACTGAGTTTGTCAAGACCCCAGCAACAAAGAGAAAATGATCCTGACAGCAACTGCACGGCATAGGGGAAAAGTCCGGCATAAATCCTGCAAAATTAACCCTTCAGAATGCCACTCTCTTGTGTCTCTAAAAATCACCTATTAAATGATGAGAAAGGATAGCAACATGAGAAATAATATCAATGAAATTCCCTCACGTGGAATAGGCATAAAACTTATTAGCAAAATTGCCGATAAGCTCAGCTATACACGCACTTCTGACGAGCGAAACTGTCTGTCAATTGTCAAATATTTTCATCCAGGTATAATACCGCCCCAACCTCCCCCTCAATCTGGTTATTTGAAGCAGACAATTAAATTTTTGAACGCCTTTATTTGGGGTTTGCAAAAGCAACAAAATCACCAATTTTCTCAAACTTATAACCAGCCCATTAAAACTATTCACCTTCAACTAAATACTGACCTCAAGAGTGTTACCCAAGTTTTATGGTGGGTCGAGCAGTTAGAGTATCTACCCATTCCCGAAGCAGTTTTGCAGCAGTGCAAACTTGCTACGATAGAAGGGTTTACAAATGTTGTTCGCCACGCTCACAAAAATCTGCCTTTTGAAACTCCGATCAACCTTGAAATAACCGTATTTAACGAACGCCTAGAAGTCAAGATTTGGGATATGGGAGAGCCTTTTGACCTCCAAGCTAAGTTAATTGAAGAATTGCCAGTTATTTGGAGCGAGCTGGGATTTATGCTTGACTAAAGCTGTTATGTAATTGCTAACTTTCAATTGACAATAAAAATATCTTTTTTGTGATGACTACTGATACTTCTCCCAAGATTCTCGTTGTGGATGATGACCCATCCATCCGCACTCTAGTTCATCGTTTTTTAAATCAGAAATATCAAGTAGATTCGGCAGAAGATGGCGAGACGGCTTTAGAATTGTTTGAGGAATTCAAGCCAATGCTAGTAGTTCTCGATTGGAATTTGCCGGATACTACAGGCTATCATCTTTGCCAGGAAATGCAGCGCCGTACTAATGTTTTTGTGGTCATGCTAAGCAGCCGCACAGACGAAGCCGATCGACTTAAAGTCCTGTCTGCCGGTGCTGATGACTATATCTGCAAACCCTTTGGTTTGGCGGAGTTAGCAATTCGGATCGAAGTTGTGTTGAGACGGATGAGGCCTGTGAATCCATCACGGATTGTATTCGATCAATTTGCGATCGATTCAGCGCGTCGGGAAGCAACACTCAACGACCAAATTATCACGTTAACAACCTTGGAATTTAAGATATTGTATTTTTTGGCCAGTCATTCTGGTCAATCTTGGAGTCGCCAACAGCTAATCGAAAAAATTTGGGGGTGGAACTGCAACGACACAGGAGAAGAGAAAGTTGTTAGCGTACATATCAGTCAGATTCGCAAGAAAATGATTGAAGTTGATGCTACTGGATCGCAGTTCATTAAAACTATTCGGGGTTACGGTTACAGGTTTGAGCCACCTTCGCCCCCTGCAATGGCAATTTAGTAAGCTTATCGGCATTAATCACCTTATTTGGTGAAAAACCTATTTTCCCACCTGCCGTCGGGCAGCCAGATGCCTCCTAGAGAACGAACGCGATCGGGTAACATGAAGTAAGCCCAAGCCGTGCCTAAAGGTTTGAGGTGTCGATCGAAGATTTCGATTTCCTGCCGCTGATATTCGTTTTGTGTCGGTTCCCGCAGGGGATGATAGTCTTCCAATCGGTCTAAATCGTCCAAAATAGCCGAATTTGCGAAACAGAGGAGAAAACCGCAGACTGTGCCATCTCCGGCCATCATCGCAGGATAGCCGATCGGCAGGGCAAAAAGTTGACCGCGGGCGATCGCGGGGCAAGCATCCACAACTTTTCCTTCGCAGTAGCGGAGGTAGTTGGACTCCCCCGGTTTGAGAGTGCCGTAGACAAAGACTTTCATCGGGTAGGGCCTAACCGCTAGTTTTTGCTAACATAGATGGCTAAGCTAATAGTTTAAGTCTCGCGGGCGATCGCGACTGCAATCTTGATAAATTTCGTTGTTTACCTTTCTTATAATTCATGACTCTAGCAGTTAGTTTTATTGCTTTTGGACTTCGGCCTTTGTACTTGAGCTCTTTTTTGCCGTTCCTGCCCCTTGACAGCTTGTTTTCGACTCAAGGGATTATGGTGATGCTGCTGGCCGCCTATGCGGGGGCGATGTGGATGTTTCTCACCAGTGCTCCGAAGGTACACACGGTGATGGTATCGGATCTCGGGCAAGCGAGGGAGTTCTATGAAGGTATGCTAAACCTGCCAGTAGCAGAAGTGCCGCTGCACTACTACTACAATTACGAGCAAACTTTGGGCACAACAGGTATCGATCCGCTGTATTTGTCGCCGAATGTCGGGAGGGCAACGAGTTCTCAAACAATGGGGAGTCCCGAGGGTTTGTGGTATCAGTTGATGAAAAATACCCAACTGCACATTATTAGCGGGGCCGGTGTAGGCGAAAAAAATCGCCCGCGTCACGTTTGTTTCGATCGCGATTGTTTGGATCAGCTATTGATGAGGGTACAAACTCGCGGCATTAGTTATAAAATTCGCCGGGAAAAGCCGCTGAATTTTTTGGTCAAGGATTACGATGGCCACGTCATTGAAATGGCTGAGGTTAGTAATTAGATAAGACTCGGCGGTTGAAACCGATCCTAGACAAACTTTGGTCACTGCAGAGAGCGACTAAAAAATAAAATGGGTATTAAAGCCTAATTTGGTATTACATCCCAAGTTAGAAACCCGGTTTATCTAAAAAACCGGGTTTCTTGTTCATTAATGAATCTTAGATTCAACGCTAGATTTTTCAGAAGCCGCAGCTTCCTTTATCTCTGAAATCGCTTTCCGGCTGAAAATTTGGAAGTAGAGGGAAACAAAAAACTCTTTGACTGGAAAAATGATAAAAGTCAAAGGATTAATTGTGACGATGATATTGCGGGCATCAGCTTTAGCTTGTTTGACAACTTGCTGCGCTACCCAGTCGGGAGACATGATGCCGATCGGGTTTAAGTTGCTTTTAAACGGCCCTAAAATCAGTTTGCGAACTATGCAGGGCGCGTCTAGACGCCGCAGGGTGACTAAATCTCCCAAGGCGCGTTTGCTGAGTTCGTACAGGGGACTGACAGCGGGAATTACTTCTGCTTCGGAAGTGTTGATCCAGACTTCTTTGCAAGCAATGTTTTCGTTAGTACGGACTGTTAAGAAAAAGAGTTCCATCAGCCGCCACGCGGAAAAAGTGTTAATTTCGTATGATTTTGCGATCGCCTCTCCTGTTCTTTCTCCCTGTACGTTAATCCCGTGATTGATTACAAGAATATCGATTTTTTCTAACAATAGGGCTAAGTCTGCCTCTTGACCAGCTTGCCAATTTACGGTTTTTACAGGTAAATTTTCGCCGTCTAAATTGAAAGTAATTTCCTCATTTCCAGAGGAGAGGGCGATCACTTTTGCACCAGCTTTGTGCAGGTGTTTGAGTAGCAAACGCCCTAAAGTTCCCGATGCACCGGTGACGGCTACAGTTTTGCCTTTGAGAGAAAGTGCTGTACCCATAAGTTTATCTATTAAGGTGAAAGTACCGCAATAGTAAGCATTTTGATTGTCGAAGTGGTGCCGCCAGTGATAAGGTTTATTAACTAACCACTTGCCAGGGGGAGTAAGGAAGTCTCCCGGTTGGTGGGTGATGTCGGTTAATTCGTCTGCGCCTTTGATGCCGCACCCGCGGGCGATCGCGCTCAACAAAAAGCCTAAAGTATAAATACAACCGGCTGCTGCGCCCCAGTGATATTCCGGCAGCCCAAAATAAGCTACAACCCACAGCAACAAGCCCAAAACCATCATCGCCGCAGCTTCGGGCACGTCGTGACGCCAGTGTGCTTGCTTGTAAATTGTCTCGCTGACGGGGGTCAAATTCGGGCGGAAAACGCGGTGATGCCAAGTGTGCAGCTTTTGCAGGGGTGCCCAATAATGGGACACGACGTGATAAAAGTCTCGTATTATTTCTGCCCAGCAGACAGAAGCTATTGCCACAGCGCCGACTATCGAGTAATTTACCATGCTCGCACCAGTTTGAAATTTGAGATATTAGATATTGTCTGCTTTGAAAGATAACTCAAAATGGCTTTTATTGCTAGTCTGGCAGTTGACTCAGGCGTTTTAAAATCTGCAAAACTCGGTACAATTCATTGCCGGGATTGGAAATAACAAATTCCGCCGATCGGGCATACTGGGGAGTTTCCCCTCTAACTAACTTGACAAAATTGAAATTAGCACCTGTGGCAATCATCCCAAAAGTAGGAGTTTCTGGGTTGGGATCTGCCAGCATATATGTCAGGAGTTGGGCAAGTGCTTCGTCAGTTGAAAACGAAAGTTGTTTGGATTCAATTACTGTCACCCACAAGTTTGCTTTCATAATTAGGATATCTATTCTGCCTTCGATGATTCTGCCTTCGTCTTCCTCTTGAATAGCGATCGACTTTTCGGCTTTGACTTGAAAAGGAGACTCATACAGACCCGCAATAAACAAAATGGGGCTGATGATTGTTAGCTTGACTGCATTTTCCAATACAGGCGGGGTGTCTACAAAGTTGAAGTATATGTCTTGGACGCGATCGAGCAATTGTTTTTCTGAGTCGGTTACTTCGGGCAAGTTTTCTTGCCATTCTCGGAAAAATTCGCTCTTGCGAACTCGCTGCAAGCCGAAGTTATCGATTAGATAGCGGAGGTTGATATCTCTTGATTGTAGTTTTTGCATTATGATTTATAAAGGCTTTTATGGTTATTAATAAGTTTAGCATAATTTTAATTATAACCGCAGATGAACGCAAATGAACGCAGATGAAATTCTGAGTAAGTTAATTTGGCCCAGATGTCTGTTCATTGGGATTTGCGAGCGGCAATTCGCTGTTTTTGCGCTGCTTGCATTTCCAGCAATTGCGGTACGGTGACAAAACGATATCCCTGCTGTTTGAGTTTGGGAATAATTGCCGATAGCGCCTCGACTGTTTGCTGGCGATTTCCGCCGCCGTCGTGCAACAATACGATCGCCCCTGATGTCGCTTGGGATAGCACGGTACGGGCGATCGCAGCGGCCGGAGGTTGCAGAAAGTCTTTAGGGTCGATCGACCACATCACCACTACATAATTCTTCTTTTGAGCGTAACCTGCTAAGCCGTTATTTAAGCGCCCGCCAGGAGGGCGAAACAAGAAACTTTTTGCCCCAGTCGATCGATAAATATGAACACCAGTATTATCTATTTCATCTGATGCTGTTTTTTCGGTAACATTGTGAGAATAGTGATGCCATGTATGATTGCCGATCGCATTTCCCGCTTTTACTACTTGCTTCGCAATTGCTGGATACTCTCGCAAATTTGCACCCAAACAGAAAAACGTGGCAATAACCTGATGTTTCTGCAAAACTTCTAATATTTTCAAAGTTTCAGGCGTTGGGCCATCGTCAAAAGTCAGGGCGATAACTTTTGAGTTGTTAATACTGGCTTTATAAACGATTTGGCTGCGAAATTGCGCGGGCGGTGCGAAGACTAAAGGTTGTTCGGGAGGTTTGGGAGAGGGAGTTGCGAGGGGAGAAGGGGGTGTTTTTAGTTTTGGGGGTTTCAGGAGGTTTGGAGGCGGATTTTCAACGGGTGCGATCGGTATTAGCGGATTTGAATTGGCGGTTTTTCGGTTTTCCCACAACAGGGAAATTGTGAGGCTCAATCCGATAAGTAGAACGGTTTTAATTACCGATTTTTTATTGCGTTTGCGACTCATCAGGTATAGGATTTATTTTGAACAATCTCATTATGCCTGCTTCTGCTAGCTTAAAAGTTGGGTAAATTATTTTTTTTTCAAAAGGTCGATCGCACTCAAGTAAGACTTAGGCCAAAACCGGGTTTTATTAGGCAAATCACTCGTGATTCGCCGCTGATTCCCATAGAAAAACCCGGTTGATTGCTCAAAAATCTACCCTTTCCGGCTCTTTCCCCGACCAGAAAACAAGATGATGACACCCTGTGCGTCCAGGAATGTATCTACAATCGGCAAGTTTGCCGCGCCCTTTCATCCTCCGGTTCTTGCCACCCAAAAGCAAAATGACTTACCGCATTAATTTGCGGCGTCGCCGAGCGAATTGCCTGCATTTGAATCTCCAAAGACGGCCGATTTTTGAGAGGTTTTCCCCAATCTCCAGCAATGGCAGGAATAATTTTTGCTCCCGCAGGCGCTAAACTTACAGTCCGCTGCACTTGTGGGACAATGCAGCTTACATCCCCGCAATTTCCGTAAGACATGGCGTGGAATTCTACAGCAGCCGGAAAGCTGTCCCAAGGCTGCAATCTCGAATCATATCCCCCTTGATTTATCGCTTGATTTGCAGTGGGAAAAAACACTGCTCCTACAGGAATTCCCATCCTTTGAGCTGGCTGAATAGCTAGTCCAAAAAAATCTAAAATCCCTTGGACGGCGTGAGCAACACTCAGTTTCCACAGGTCTTTTTGCAGAGTGCCGGTATCGGGAAGCCGCGGTGTCGGTTTTGGTATGGGAGTTGCAGGGTTTGGCTTGTTTGGGGCGGGATTTGTTGAGGCTGATCTTGATGCGGCATTCTGGCTTCTAGAAGGTGGAGTTGCTACTGACATCGCCTGCGGAATTCGGCCCTGCCAAAGAGGTTCTCGCTCAGTTGGATACTGTTTGACTACTGCTTGAACGTCAGTAGTATTGATAAATCCTTTAGTCAAATATCGCTGAATTAAATCTCGCCCTTGCTGATTGCTAGCCCGCTGCAAAAGAACTTGCTGCGATGCTGGGCCGTAAATCCACAAGTCTTGAACTTTGGTAGCAACTGAAGCGGGCCCGATGCCCCGTAGATAGCGAATGTAGTCGAATAACATTCCTTGTGGCTTGCGCTTGACTATTTGATTTACTAACAAAGTATAGTCTTGCCGTGCTTGTGGGTTGTACGGATCGATAAAGGCTTGATTGCCCGGAACTTCTCCGAAGTCCTCGTTAATTGCAGCGTCTTCACTTACTATTAAACTTGTCTGATTTTTACCGTTTATAGCGAGGGTTTGCTGTCTGTCTGAACGCTGAGCATAGCTATAGCCAAAGTTCATGGTAAACAACCAGGCGTATACTTTTAAACCTCGCTGTTTACCTTTGGCGATCGCCCTTTCTAACAAATCGTATTTCTCGTAACCGCGATTTCTCACAACAGAAGGCCAAGCCGTAGGATTGTCGGCTGCTGGGAGCAGCACTTGACCATCGTAAAACACTTCGACATAGACTTGGTTGTAGCCTTTATTCACAACTTTGTCTAATACTCGATCGAGTTCTCCGGGTCTGACATCGCAGGGATACAAACGCAGCCAAACTGCTTGGGTTTCGGGCCAAGTTTTTTGGCGGCATTCTGCTATTTCCCGCGCGTGTTTGTTCAAAACAGCAAAATATGCTTGCTGAGATTCCCGTTTTCCTGACAGGGCGGCGCGGCGCAAGTCTTCTTTTTGATTGACCTGTTCTGGGGATAATTGGCAATAGGCTGATGTTTGGGCAAAAGCTGGTTGATTTCCGATAAACGGCCAAACAAGCTGGCTGATGAAGCTACTGGTTAAAACAGCAGTTACCGCACTTAAAAAGCGTCGCTGGTGTTGAAAATTCGCGATGCGAGTTGGTGCAATTTTCATGGGAGAATTGAATGGGGTTTTCTGGTTTAAATTGGGTGGTGATCGCATTTTTGCGCTCGCCCTCAACAAGCAGCTACAAATTTTCTACTTTTTTCGGTTGACCTAGTTATGGCACAAGTCGATCGCACAATGCAAATTCTATCTGGTGGCTATTTAAATTCAATAAGGCCGGGCAATATAAGACTCGGCGGTTGAAACCGCTTCTATACAAACTTTCGTCCGCCTAAGCGTTGGCACGCAGGCACGCTTAGGCGGACTCAAAAATAAAGGGGGTAAAAAGTCCGGCTTTGATATCATATCCTGTTCGATTTTTCAGTCTTTTTTCCCTAAATGCTGCATAAAAAAGCGCCTGGATACAGTGGGCGCTAAAAGCAGTTGATATTTCTACTAAAAATTGTTAACACTCAAATATCAAGGATGAAAGATGAATCATTAAAATTTATCCTTGATCCTAAATTTTGAGATTAAGCTCCTCTGTTAAGAGCAGCTTCAATCTGCTGAAATTCTGACTCAAGACGCTTTTTCAATTTTTCAGGAACGGGACGGTTTGGATAGGAACTGTAATGTCCTGCCAAAGAGTTTAATGCCGTCCGCATTGTTGTGAAAGAGGCCAGCTTGGTAAGAGCGGGATCGCGGCGGTATGCAGCAAAAAAATCGTTGATACTTGTGCGAGCAGCGGCTTGAGCGGCTGCTTTTTCCGGCGCGCCCTCTGGCAAAGTGAGCGCTGTTCTCAAGCTCTTCACTAATGCTAATGTGTCTTGGCCATAATCTCCACTCAGAGTGGCTGGAACATTGGTACAGCCCGCTACGCCGATGACAACAACTAATACCAGGGCTAACAGACGGGAAATGTAATGCTTCATAAGGGTTAGAAAAATGGAAGCGAAAGCTGCAATGAAAATTAACCTTTATCCTATCTCGAATTGAGCTGATAATGCCAATTTTTCAAAAATTTTGCACCTTTACCATGAAAAAGAAAATTTGTCAATCTAAAATCTAAAATCTAAAATCTAAAATCGATTGATTTGTCCAGCAACGACGGAGAGAATTTGGGTTTGTCGCAGCCACTGAGCATCAAAAGCGCCTAGGTGAGTTGTAGTAATCAAAGTTTGAAATCGTTCTTGAATTGTTTCTAAAAGTTGATTTTGGCGGCTCAGATCGAGTTCTGCAAGTACGTCGTCGAGCAACAGTAAAGGCGCTTCGCCGACGACTTCTTCAATAAGCTGCAATTCGGCTAATTTTAATGCTAATACCAGAGTTCGCTGCTGACCTTGGGATGCGTATTGACGAGCTGGGGTATTGTTAATGGTAAATGTAATGTCGTCGCGGTGAGGGCCGACTAAAGTGGTTCCTTGAAACTGTTCGGCGATCGCCCTTTTTTGAATTTTCTCTAAAAACGCTTGCCGCACTCCTTCGAGATTGTCTTTAGCGATAAATTCTGAACTTACTTCAATATTAGCATCGTATTTCACATCTAAAACTTCTGCTGAACCGCTGATTGAACCGTGCCAATTTCGAGCTAAAGGCATCAAGCGCTCCAAAATTCGATCGCGCCTGCGGATGACGCGAGCGCCCGCTGTCGCCAACTGCGCGTCCCACAAAGCTAATTCTGAACTGGGAATGGGGAATTGGGAATGGGGCATTGGGCATTGGGCATTGGGCATTGGGAATTCTGCGATATTTTGGTTTTCGGGAGTTTCAGAGCCGATAAATCGCATTTTGTCAAAACTGTCGGAAAATTCCGCTTTCCTGATTTCTTTAGAACGTTTCAACAGAGCGTTTCTCTGGCGTAAAATTTGGTTGTACTGCTGCAAAATGTGAGCATAAATCGGTTCTAACTGGATGACTAGGCGATCAATCCAATTGCGCCTTCCTTCGGGCCCACCGCGCACTAAGTCCAAATCCAAACAAGAAAATTGCACTACATTTAAGACGCTCAAAAAGTCTAAATGGCGGCGCAGCGGTTCACCATTGAGCTTCAGTGTTCGACGCGCCCCAGAGCGAAGAGTTAAAGCTAAGTCGATCGGTCCGGTTTGACGTTCGAGTGTAGCATCAATTTGCCCGATCGGCTTTGAGTCGAGTATTAAATCGCGATCGCGCCCTACCCTGTGGCTTTTTAATGTAGAAAGCAACTCTACCGCTTCTAACAAGTTAGATTTTCCTTGAGCGTTATTTCCTACTAAAATGGTTTTGGGAGCGTCAAAGGCTACCTTTTGATCGAAGTAGTTCCGAAACTGCCGTAGGTGCAGCGTTTTCAAATACATAATATTAGTAATTGGTGATTGGTAATTGGTGATTGGTGATTGGTAATTGGTAATTATTTGTGGGATGGGCTTCTAGCCCGTCCCGGCTAAAAGCCTGAACCACGTTGATAAGTAGTTATACATTTAAATTGTATATTCGGGGCGGGCTAGAAGCCCAACCCCTACTCCCCACAAGAGTTTGATTAATTCTTGACACACAATTTAAATTTAGAACACCTTGAACTGATTGCCAATCGCGAATCTATACAATAGCAATTTTCACGGAACCTGGCACTCGCAATCACATTCTAGTATTGAAAACAGCGCCAAATATTAGCTAGATAACGAATAATGAAACATCGCTCATTATCCGTCAGCCATTAACACTATTTTCTAGATTTGTACCAGCGCACAAACAGTTTTTCCATTTCGATCCAGACAAACATCAGAGCGCTGAAACCGAAGCAAACCAGCAACTCAAATCCCGTTAAATAATGAGTGCCGAAAAAGGCTCTCAGCGGCGGAACGTAAATCAGCATTAATTGCAGAATAGTAGTCACAATTACAGCCCCCCACACAAAAACATTAGTGAAGGGATTTAACTCGATAGTTAGCTGAGTGTTAGACCGAATTGCGATCGCGTGACCCATTTGTGCCAAACAAAGAGTTGTAAACACCATTGTTTTCCAAGCATCTGGATCGCCGTGCCCGGGAGTGTGAGTATATCCGTAAGCCCAGGACATCATCGCGATCGTCAAAATTGCAAAAATAATCCCGACCCGAATCATGTAAGAACCCAAACCCCGCGCAAAAATACTTTCTCGCGGACTGAAAGGAGGCCTTTTCATCACGTTCGGTTCCCCCGGTTCCACCGCCAAGGCCAAAGCGGGAACGCCGTCTGTTACTAAGTTCATCCACAAAATTTGCAGCGGCGTCAGCGGCACTCCTCCCAAACCCATTAAAGGTGCGGCCGCAATTGTCAAAACTTCGCCGATGTTGCTGCCCAAAATGTATTTAATAAAGCGGCGAATATTGCTATAAACCACTCGCCCTTCTTCAGCGGCGGCGACAATAGTTGCGAAGTTGTCGTCGAGGAGCACCATATCGCTAGCTTCTTTGCTGACATCGGTGCCGGTAATCCCCATTGCGATGCCGATATCGGCTTGTTTCAAGGCGGGGGCGTCGTTAACTCCGTCGCCGGTCATGGCGACAAATTTGCCCCAACTTTGTAAAGCTTGGACTATTCGCAATTTGTGTTCGGGGGAAACGCGGGCGTAAACGCTAACCTGTTCGACTTGCTGTTTGAGTTCTTCTTGGCTGAGCTTTTCTAATTCTTGACCGGTGAGAACTCGATCGCCCTCTGTTGCAATACCTAAATCGTAGGCGATGGCTTTTGCTGTCAACTGGTGATCTCCTGTAATCATCACCACCCGAATGCCTGCATCGCGGCACTTCACCACGGCTTCCCGCACTTCCGGCCGCGGGGCATCCAGCATACTGACGAGTCCCAGCCAAATCATGTCTTGTTCGCTGGTTTCCTCAGAACCTTCGGGCGGCAGGTTTTCCCAGAGTTTGTACGCAAACCCGAGGACTCGCAAACCGCCGCTTGCCATGTTGTTGTTTTCCGCGAGGATGCGATCGCGCATTTCCTGGGTTAAAGGTTGTACTCGATCGCCGACTATAATGCCTTTGCAGCGTTCCAAGGTCAACTCGGGAGAACCTTTGGTCAGCATCAAATAATTCGGCTGCTGTCCTGCTTCTGCGGGAAATCCCGAATGTCCCGATCGGCCGGGAACTTCGCAAATCACGCTCATCCGCTTGCGTTCGGAAGAAAAAGGAAATTCCGCCGTCCGCGGCAGCAATTGAGACTGTTTTTCCTTATAAATGCCTGCTTTTCCGGCTACACAAAGCAGAGCTCCTTCTGTGGGGTCGCCTAAAATCTGCCATTCTTGCTGTTCTTGTTGCAACACTGCGTCGTTGCAAACTGCACAGGCAATTAATAAAGATTCGAGTTCTGGATATTCCTCTAAATTATTAATTTTGGCCGATGTCAGGCGATCGGTAAAATCTCCGATCGGCGCATAGCCAGATCCTGCGACGGCGACAGTGCAGTCGCCCGTAGATACTAGCTGAACTACCATTTTATTTTGAGTCAGAGTACCTGTTTTGTCAGAACAAATGGTAGTTACCGAGCCCAAAGTTTCTACCGCAGGCAGTTTGCGAATCAGGGCGTTTCGCTTCACCATCCGCCTAGTTCCGAGTGCCAGAGTGACTGTCACGACTGCTGCGAGTCCTTCGGGAACTACAGCCACAGCCATGCTTAGAGAAACTTCTAACAACTCTTCAAACCTGCTGGTATCGAACCCGATGCCGCCGTTTTGGAAGGTAATCATGCCGCCGATGACGACAATTGCGACTAAGGTTAGGGCACCGGAGACAAGAACATTTCCCAACTGATCCATCCGCTGTTGCAGGGGAGTCGGTTCGTTTTCTACTGACTGAAGCATGGCGGCAATTTTGCCCAGTTCAGTTTGCATTCCGGTGTTGGTGACGATCGCCTTTGCTCGTCCCTGAACAACTTCTGTCCCTTGAAAAATCAGGTTGAGTCGATCGCCCAAGGAAGCATCTTCTGGAAGTTCTAGCTCTGCTTGCTTGGTGACTGCTAGAGCTTCTCCTGTCAAAGCAGATTCTCTGACTTGCAGATTTGATGTTTCGATCAAGCGTGCGTCTGCTGCTATTTTTACCCCAGCCTCCAACAGCATTACGTCTCCGGGTACGAGTTCCTTGGCGGCTATTTCCGAAGTTTTGCCGTCCCGCAGGACTCTGACTAGGGGGGAAGCGAGGTTTTTAAGGGCTGCGAGGGCTTTTTCAGCACTTTGCTCTTGGAAATAGCCGAGAATGCCGTTGAGTATGACGATCGCAAAAATGGCGATCGCATCTTTGGGAAAAGTATTCGATTTGATGTCCAAGAATCCAGAAATCACGGCCACACCAATCAGCATCAACAACATGATGTTGGTGAACTGATCGACAAAAATCGACCACGGACTGCGGCCTCCTGTTTCTTCTAGTTCGTTGGGGCCGTATTGCTGCAAGCGTTCTGACACCTGTTGGCTGCTCAAGCCAGCGTCTTTGTTGCTGCTTAGCTGCTTGAGAGTTTGGTCAATTGCTACGGTGTGCCAAGAAGAGGGAGAATTTGAAGACATAAGTTACGATCGATCGTGGGGCATAAAGGTGGTTGTGGCCGGACAGCTACAGCCGATCCATCTGGCTGATTACAGTGAGAGAGTTTTAAGTTTTGAGTTCTGAGTAAAAAACTGTTTAACTTGCGACTCGTTTTGGGCGGTTCGATGCCGGGGAAGCAAAAAGCTTTTAACTTCACTGCGTCTGGCGGCTTGATCGCGCCGTTTGTAGACCTACCGCTGATAGCACTTATCCACCTTACCAAAAATAATGGGTTTAAAGCCCCGTCCTTCTAGGACGGCTTTCTTTAACTGTGGTATACTTACGCTAGTTAT
>NZ_JAUBTR010000165.1:0-2901 GCF_036705045.1 Microcoleus sp. BR0-C5 | reverse complement strand
TAGCTCCGAGTTGTGCTTACTTGAACGGCTTAATTGGTAATCAGCGAAAACCTGCATAAGTATAATTGCTCACTGCATAAGTATAATTGCTCACTGCAAAAGTGACATGCTCCCGATTGAAACAAGTTCTTGAAAAAATCACACCTGAGCAAATTAGTTCGTTGTCATCTTACAAGTTTATTCTTGAAGCCCTATTCTATGCAGCTTCATATTAAATTGGTATTAATCAAGTAAAGCAAAACTTCTCATTATATCATAAAATTATTTTGCAAGAGGTCTAATAGAACGCTCTTTTTATAATTTCTGGGCTAATTGAAGGCTGTTGTACGTGCGTGGTTCATTTTTGAGGCATTCCGTTAAAAACTCTATGTCTTCTTCTTTCCACTTTGGCTTTCACGGCTGAGACCCGGTAATTCCCAAAGCCCTTCCATGCCCAGCTTTTGCCATCTATGTAAAACCTCTCTCACTGTTTGCGGAGTCCAATTAAAATGAGCAGCTATTTTTTCCACCTACGGGCCATGTGCATTTAATCTAATTACTTCTGCTCGATCTTTGACTTTTTGTGGAACATCCGTAGTTCTCAGTTTTAATAGGGTTTTATCTTGCTCTTGACTGAGAAATACCCTTAATCTAGCGCCCATATATTGAGTTACCTTAGTAGACGTATTCTCTATGTTTACTTATTTTAACATAGTTGGATTTTTTCTCACCTCCTTACTTACCAAGTCAGGAAGAACCTTTCTTGATTGATGGCATTAAGTGCCATTCGTCTTAGAAGAGCTAAGTTGTGAGGGCTGTTTAACGACCGAATGCGGCATTGGTCTTCATTAAAAGTGACATCTAAAGTCCAATGAACTTGGTTTTCAATCCCCCAATGTTGACGAATGGCACGGCCATTAAGCTGAGCATCCACTGGTAAAGAACTTAGGTAGGGTTTGCTGAATAATCGCTCGCCAACCAAGAGCAGGAGCTCACGATATCTGAAAGCTCGATTAAAGATAAGTTGTTTCGGTATTGATTACACCCAGTTATAATTGTAGATTATCTTCAACCTAAAAACAGGTGTTCTTTTTCCAAATAGACATAAAAACAAAAAAAACCCGGCGCCACCAGGAAGCATCGGTTCATGACTAAAAAAGTAATTGCAATAACTGTACCAGATGTATTATCAAGTTTTGCCATCACAAGGGTTCAGACCGAATCTTCGTTTACCTTGCCCAAACTTTCCCTCTATCGCATTTCTAATTCTTTCATCAT
Organism: Microcoleus sp. BR0-C5; assembly: GCF_036705045.1. NCBI lineage: Bacteria > Bacillati > Cyanobacteriota > Cyanophyceae > Oscillatoriales > Microcoleaceae > Microcoleus > Microcoleus sp. BR0-C5. The sequence goes on along the minus strand of NZ_JAUBTR010000165.1, from coordinate 1,644 downwards.
CAGCGGCTTGCTTCTTTTTTGATTTACTGACGTTTGCTGGCGGTCTTCCTAGGGGCGACCCACTGATTCTAATTCCTTTTTCTTTACACCATGCTCGGTTTTCACGCTTTACGGTAAATGCGATCAGCATGAACCGACTCTGGATAGTAACCCGTGAACCTATGATATGCTTCTACTTGTGCTTTTAAGTCCCCTGATTCGTTAAAGCTATCCCAGCTCATTCGGTCTAGAAATACATATCCTTCACAACAACTGGCTGATAGTTTTGCTCCAAACTCTACGCTTTTTCCTGCTTTTTCCCTGACTATGGGACGGATGTGAGGTTGGCTCAAACTTACTATTCTATCCTCAATACTCTGTTTTTTATTTTAAAATAGCCAGAGCTGTTGGCGATAGACTTCTGTGAGGAATAGCAAGGTTTTATATTGCTTTTTGTTAAAGCTTCTAGAGTCGCACCCGCATCAATTAGCTGTTCAATATGAGCTAAGTTTCTTTTGATGTATTGAAGTTATTTTTTAATTGCCTGTCTTCTTTTGTTGCGGGTGGGTCGTCTTTGTTTGGCTACTGCTAAGTAGTCTTTTCTTGCTAGATTACGGTAGGTTGTTGGTTTTTTATGGATTTTTTATTTGATTTGTTTATACAGGATGTATAGGATTTTTTATGTATAAACTCTGGCTCTGTTTAATAGTCCTAAGTCGGTCGTATAGGTAATGTCGGCGGGAGCGCAGGTTGCATCTACGATTAGTTTACCGCGATTGGTTGACTCATTTTTGGCGCCCAAATCCTTTTTTTTTTTCGGGTTGAATTGGGGTAATTTCTCGCATTTTTTCGACCATGCGTTCGTTCACTTTATTAATTAGGTTGGGACTAATTATTTGGCGAAAGTGCACTAATAAAGATGGGTGAAATGCGAGTTCGTTGCTGTAGCTTGATTGACCGATGAAGTATTGTAGATAGGGGTTGTCCCGGATCTGTTCTACTGTTTCCCGATCGCTAATCCCTAATTTTTATTTAATAATTAATGCCCCCAATGCCATCCCAAATGATTTGGCTGGTGCCCCCTTTTCGGTGGGGAAGTTTTGGGCATATTCTGACTCAAATTCTGACCACGGGATTAGTTGAGCCATTTTTACCCAACGGTTGTCAGCAGACAACCTTCCTCCGAAGGGCAGTTCAAACTCGGATGAGGGGCTTGGGGCAAGCTCAGCTTTTCTGTACACGATCGCAGGTGGTGATGCACGGGTTTTGACCTATTTTACCTGTTTATCACGGCGACTTTACTCTCGCTCGCGCGATCGTATAACCGCGCCGTGTAACCTTTCTGCACTTATCCAGCAAGCCCTAATTAAACCACTCGCTCAAATAATTCGGGAAAAAGCTAATGCTTCCCCACGAGGAGAGTCATGGCTTCAGGTATTGCCGCTTTCCCCGAATTCCGGATAGGACAAGTAACCCCAATTATTTATTGCCTGACTTGATGATGACCTACGCAAGCGGTTGTGGTCATAGCATTTCTCTTGATTGGCTACCCACGGATTATTGAGGGGATACGATAATTGTACTATTCATAAGCTGTTGCACATTTAAACTGTGATACAAGCATTGCCCTTATTTTTGATTTTGCGACCCCATTTAATTATTAAT
>NZ_JAUBTR010000074.1:0-32329 GCF_036705045.1 Microcoleus sp. BR0-C5 | reverse complement strand
AAATAACTTCCACTCTTGAAAGTGGGATGGGCGTCCCGCCCGTCCAAAAAGGACGGGCGGGACGCCCATCCCACAATCTTGTGGAATTTATTTAATTCTCATTCCTAAGTGCGATCGGATATAACCATCGACAATAGGGCAACTGAGGACACGGAATTGCCGTTTCCCTACCCCAACATAATCAATCTTCCTCGATAAGAGATATAACCATCGCCCGATTTATTTTCGGGAAACTGCACCGCGTCGTCTCCTGACTTTGGGTAATATCAATTCCGATGCCACCGGATGTGATTCTATTTCATATATTCAACCATCTGCTGTTCCAGCTTAGCCAACAATGTATCCACATCCGTTGCAGCTTCCTCAAAACAAACAGGAGGTTCAGGCTTAGATTCAAAAAAAATTAACTTAATTTGACCTTCCCCGATCGCCAAAATCGCCACTTCTGTCTCAGGTTTGTGAGCATTCAACACGCCTACAACTTCCTGAATATGACTTTTCACTTGACGGTTCAACTCCTCAACCGCCTCTTTCTTACAATACACAAAACGCGGCGTTTCTGCAATATCAATTGCTAAAATCTCCTCGCTTTCCTCTCCCCTTTCCAGAAATAGCCCCCAAGCCAAAGCAGCCAATTCATGTTGATTAGCTTTCACAAATTTATCTAATTTGCGGCTCCAGCTATTTTCGTTGGGTTTGGACTCAGGGCTATCAAATAGAAACATTTTCTCTTCTTGCTTGTAGAAACTAATATTTTGCAGTCAGTTGTCAGTTAGCAGTTGGCAGTTGGCAGTTGGCAGTTGACTGTTGTCATTAGTTACCCATGCCCAATGGCCCATCCCCAATTACAAATTAGCAATTCCCAATTACCCAAAACCGCTGCGTTTCTATCTTATACCAGATTGCACGCGCCAGAGCGCCGCATAAATTCCGTCCTGTTCGATCAGTTGTTCGTGCTGTCCCGATTCTACCACCAGCCCCTCTTCCATGACACAAATGCAATCGGCATTGCGGACTGTAGAAAGACGGTGGGCGATCGCAATTGTAGTGCGATTCTTGGTAATTCGTTCGAGCGATCGCTGAATTGCCGCCTCCGTCTCGTTATCCACCGCTGAAGTAGCTTCGTCAAGAATCAAAATCGGCGGATTCTTCAAAACAGCCCTTGCAATTGCAATTCGCTGGCGCTGTCCCCCCGACAATTTTTGACCGCGTTCCCCGACAATAGTGTTGTAACCGTCCGGCAATTGCGCGATAAACTCGTGCGCTTCAGCAATTTTAGCAGCATTTACTATCTCTCGATTGCTTGCCTCAAAACTACCGTAAGCAATATTTTCTGCTACCGTACCGTGAAACAAAAACACATCTTGACTCACCAATCCGATCGCTCTCCGTAAATCTTTTAAATTCAGGTTATTTAATTCTATACCGTCGAGATAAATATTGCCGTACTGTACCTCGTACAGCCTCAAGATTAATTTCACCAACGTACTTTTTCCCGAACCAGTCGCCCCAACAATCGCAGTAGTTTTCCCCGCCGGCAGAGTCAGGGAAAAATACTGCAATATGGGCTTTCTTTGATTATAATAAAAGGTGACATTTTTAAATTCCAACTCACCCTTAATCGAACTAACTGGCCGCCGAATATCACCCGTGCGAATTGCGATCGGAGTATCCAACAAATTCATCACCCGATTAGTCGAAGCCATAGCCCGCTGGTATTGATCCAGAGTATCTCCCAGGCGAGTCAGCGGCCACAACAACCGCTGGGTCAAAAACACCAAAACGCTGTAAGTTCCCACAGACAACCGGCCCGCCACCACCTCCAAACCGCCCAGAAATAGTGTTGCAATAAACCCCAAGAAAATCACAACCCGAATCAGCGGAATAAAAGCTGCCGAAAGTGCGATCGCCCGTCGGTTGCTTTGGCGGTAAGCTTGGCTTTGTGTTTCGATGCGCTGAATTTCATAATCTTCGGAAGTAAAACTTTTAATAGTAGTAATTCCCATCAAATTATTCGACAGTTGCCCGTTCAGAAAACTCACCTTTTCCCGCACATCAGCATAGAGAGGAGCGAGGCGATTTTGAAAGGCGATCGAACCCCAAATAATAAAAGGTATCGGCAGCATTGACAGCCCAGCAACACCAGGAGATGCAGCAAAAAAAGCCACACCAATCACAATAACCGTTGTAATTACCTGAATTACCTCATTAGCGCCGTCGTCCAAAAAACGTTCTAGTTGATTGATATCATCGTTGAGAATAGAAATCAAACCGCCCGTGCTGCGTTCTTCAAAATAAGCTAATTCTAATTCCTGCAAATGACTGTAAGCTTCCAGACGCAAATCGTGTTCAATATCCTGAGCTAAATTGCGCCACAAATAATCATAGGCATATTCAAAAAGAGATTCCAACGTCCAAACAATCGCGCTCAAAAGAGTGATAATTGCCAGTTGCCAAAAGACATCTTTTATGCCCCACTGAGCGAGGAGAGAATCTTGCTGTTTCACCACCACATCAACGGCAATACCAATTAATGCTGGCGGCGCTAAATCAAAGAATTTATTGAGCAGCGAACAGATACTTGCTAGCCAAGCTTTCAGGCGGTAGCGGCGCCCGTACTTCAGCAGCCGCTTTAGGGGATGGACAGGTTTTGATGGATTTGGTGATGCTTGAGAATCATTCATAGGGCATTTGGCATGGGAAATAGGGCTGAGAATTAGAAATTAGTAGGGTGCTCCGCGCGCACCTTACCTTTGTTTAATTTTTAATTCTCAAAAGCCCCGTTCCTAGGCTTTAAACGTTAACACTGGCTTCACTCTAGCAATTTCTACTTAAATTTTGGATCACAAGTTGTAATTCTGTCTCGCTTGTTGAGTCAGCTTCAACTTGTGTTCGAGAGCTTGCCAATTTTCGGCTTTGATATCGCTGATGAACCCGTCGAGACAGTCGCGGTAAATAGAGAGCGATCGCAATAATTCCTCTCGATTGTACTTTGCCACCATCACTCCCAGCTCAGGATTGCCACCCCCCACCCGGCTCGTGTCCAGAAAACCGGAACTCGCCAAATGTTGGGCTAAATTAACAATATCCCGATCGCCCTCAAGATCGCAGGCCGCAACCAGCGTCGCGCTCGCCATGAGTGGCAAATGAGAAATCCAAGCCACAGCTCGATCGTGCTCGATCGGCTCACATCGGTAAACTTTAGCACCCAGTAACCGCGCAATTTCCTCAACCTTATCCACCGCAAACGCCGGCGTTTGGGCCTGCGGCGTCACCACATAAGGCCGGCCCACAAACAAATCCTTTACCGCCGCCTCAATCCCGCTTTCAGCACTCCCCGCCATCGGGTGTCCCCCCACAAAATTCGGCCACAGAGGAGACACAGCCTGCACTATGGGTGTTTTTACGGAACCGACATCGGTTACAATAGTATCAGGGGAAAGATAGGGCACCAACTCTCGGACGATCGGCTCGATCGACCCCAGCGGCGTGCAAATAAAAACCAGATCGGCTGCTGCCATCAGAGACAGGTGTATGCTGGCTTCATTGACAACACCGCGAGCTTGCGCCCGATCGCAAGTCTGCTGCCGACTCGAAACCCCAAAAACATTAAACCCGCGCGATCGCAAATCCAGCCCGATCGAGCCGCCAATTAAACCCAGTCCTACAATACCGATATTCATAGCAATAAAATGGGGATATTTGATACGGTGCCGCCCCCATGACAGTCGAGGAACTCCTGAAGAAATATGCCGCCGGAGAAAGAAACTTTGCCGGAATCAACCTGACTGAGGCCAACCTCAGCGGCGTCAACTTGAGCGGAGCCAACCTCAAGGGTGCGAATCTGAGTGTAGCAAACCTGAGCGGAGCCAACCTCAGCAAAACCAACCTCACAGGTGCCAAACTCAACATCGCCAGACTCAGCGGCGCCCATCTAGGCGGCGCCGACCTCACCGACGCCGACCTCAACGTCGCTTACCTAGTGCGAGTTGACCTCAAAAAAGCCATACTCATAGGAGCGAAACTGATCAGAGCCGAGCTCATTCGAGCCGAGCTCAGCGGCGCCAACCTCAGCGCCGCCAACCTCAGCGGCGCCACCCTCACCGAAGCCACCCTTCGAGGAGCCAACCTCGCTCAAGCCAACCTTCGAGGCGCTCACCTCAGTGGCGCGTGCTTGACAGAAGCCAACCTCGAACAAGCCAACCTGCAAGGAGCCGACCTCAGCCGAGCCGACCTCAGCGGCGCCGACTTGCGAGGCACAGAACTGAGACAAGCCAACCTAACTCAAGCCGTACTCAGCGGCGCCGACCTCAGCGGCGTCAATTTGCGCTGGGCCATCCTCAGCGGCTGCAATCTTCGCTGGGCCGACCTCAGCGAAGCCAAATTGAGCGGTGCCGACCTCAGCCGAGCCGACCTCTGCCACGCCAACTTGCTGAATGCCAGCTTAGTGCACGCCGACCTATCAAATGCCTATCTGATCCGCGCCGACTGGATTGGAGCAGACTTAACCGGAGCCACCTTAACCGGAGCCAAACTTCACGCAGTTTCGCGGCTCGGCATCAAAACCGAAGGCATGACCTGCAAGTGGGTTGATCTTAGTCCCAACGGCGACCACAGCCAAATTTACTGGTTGAACTCAGGAGGAACCCACGAATTTTTTCACGAAACCTTGCCCACAGTTCGGATCGTGATTGACTCGCCCTTAGACCAAGGCGCTCATTTTGCACTAGCTGCAACTTATTACCAAATTGCCCAACAATACCCGAGTTTAAGTCAGCCTCCCACGATCGAAGTCAGCTCTAGGCGCACCGTACTCGCATTTAAAATGGACAGCGACGATAAATTATTTGCCACAGCTTACGTTGCCATCATTCCTTTTAACGACGCTGCCATAACTCAAAAAAACCTAATAGCTTTAATGAAAATGATTCAATCCCACGATGCAGGCAAACTTAACGTCAAAGAATCTAAACACGTCCAGTTATGCAGCAAAGCACTCAACCAAGCTATCAGCAAAGTAGACCAAATCAAAATTTCCAGTTCTTTTCCAAAAATCGGCGAAAGCATCAATTTCTTTCAAATTCCCACACAGATGATCTTAATTAATTCCCGCGATCAAAGACTCAGCGTATATCACCACCCCGCCTTCGGCAAGCGCCTGATTAAAAAATACGAGCCAAGTAACTCACCATCGGGTAAATTAGCCGAAAGCACAAAATTGGCTCAAGCTAATATCACTAGCATTTTGGATTTTATAAAAGGCTTCCACAATATAGATGTCTAGGCATATTGCATCAAGTTACAGAAAATGCTTATTCTAGTTTAAAGGTTGGCACAACAAAGCTTTGTTCTAGCTAACACATCATATCATTTCCGGTTACACCGGAATGATGTTGACTGTTGACTGTTGACGGTTGACTGTTGACGCCGTGAACAGTGAACAGTCAACGCCGTGAACAGTGAACTCTAATTTACTATTCCGATGCTAACGGATTTGATATCAGGGAAATTTAAAAGCATGGATGCCGAAGAACTCATCACCAAATATGCAGCAGGAGAAAGAGACTTTACTGCCATCCTCCTTTGCGAGGCAAATCTCAGCAGGATCGATCTCAGCGGGGCTAATTTCAGTGAGGCAATCTTGAGCCTCACCAACATGAGCGGCACCAATCTGTCAAACGCCAACATGAGAAAAGCCAAACTCAATGTTGCCAGACTCAGCGGTGCCAATCTCAACAAAGCCAACCTCAGCGGCGCTATCCTCAACGTAGCTAACTTGATTCGAGCCGACCTCAGCGAAGCCCAACTCGTCGAAGCTACACTGATCAGATCCGAACTGATTCGAGCAAACCTCAGTAGTGCCAACTTGACCGGTGCAAATCTCAGCGAAGCAGATTTGAGAGAAGCAACCCTCAGAGAAGCCAATCTAGAGCAAGCCGACCTCAGCGGGGCTCACCTTAGAGGCGCTTCCCTAACAGCGGCAAACTTGGAACGGGCCAACTTGCACAGAGCCGACCTCAGCAGGGCAGACTTGCGAGGAGTCAACCTCTGCAATGCCGAACTCAGACAAGCTAATCTTTCTCAAGCAAACCTTAGCGGCGCGGACTTGCGAGGCGCTAATCTCCGGTGGGCTGACCTCAGCGGGGCGAACCTAACCGGCGCTGACCTCGATGAAGCGAGATTGAGCGGGGCCAACTTGTACGGGGCAAATTTGAGCAATGTCAATCTGTTGAACGCTACTCTGGTACACGCGGATTTGACTCAAGCGAATTTGATTCACGCTGATTGGGTGGGCGCAGATTTGACGGGGGCGGCCCTGACGGGGGCAAAAATTTACGCGGTGTCTAGGTTTGATGTGAAAGCAGATGATATTACCTGCGATTGGGTTGACCTCAGTCCTAACGGCGATCGCAGCCACATTCAGCGCTTTACCCCAGAAGAATCTCAAAGGTTTTTCAATGCTACACCGCCGACAGTTCAAATTATTGTCGATCGACCCCTCGACCCGGATGCTAACTTTGTCCTGGCAGCTACCTACCGCCAAATTGCCCGTCAATACCCTGCTTTGAGCCATCCTCCCAGTATCGAAGTTAATTCCAGACGCACAATCATATCCTTTAAAATAGAGCAGGACGATCAACTATTTCCCACAGCTTTCGTTGCCATTATTCCCTTTAGTGATGCAGCATTTACTCAGAAAAATTTGATTACTTTGATCAAGATGATTCAACCCCAAAGTGGTAATAACCTGGGCGTCAGAGTCTCAAATATGGTAGTGCAATTAAACGTAGCCCTGACCAAAACAATGAGAAAAATAGGGGAAATGAAAATTCAGCCGATTCGCCTCGATCGCGAACCGATGTCAAGTTTTTTCCAATCGCCTACCCAAACTGTACTGGCTAACTCCAGCGCCGAAAGTTTGATGATTCACTATCACCCCGATTTTGGCAGAAACTTGACAAATTTGCCCGGAGTCAACAAAACCTCGATCAGTCCTGCAATTAAAGCCCAAAGATTTACCACCCCGCCGCTAAATACGGTCATTGAGTTTGTCAAAAGCTTTTATCAGCTCGGTGAGTAAATACTATAAATTAATTTGAGATAATTTCTATTCATGCCCTATAAAAGTTAGCCAATTGCTATTTAATTCAAGTAAAAATATGGAAGCTGAAGAACTGCTCAAACGATTTGTACTCGTCAAGAGATACACAGAAGGCGACAGAGACTTCACAGGAATGAACCTGAATGAAGCTAATCTCAGCCGCATCAACCTCAGCCAATCAAATTTAAGGGGGGCTAGCTTATTTGTCACCAACCTCAGCGGCGCTAACTTGAGCGAAGCTAACTTGAGCGAAGCTAACCTGAATGTGGCTAGACTCAGCAGTACCAACCTCACGCGGGCAATCTTAAACGGGGCTACTCTCAACGTAGCAAACTTAGTCAGAGCCGATTTAAGTGCAGCTCAATTAATCGGAGCCTCCCTGATTAGATGCGAATTAGTCCGCTGCGAACTCAGCAAAACTAACTTCAGCTGTGCCAACCTGACTGAAGCAGATTTAAGAGAGGTAAAACTGACGGAAGCTAACCTGTGCGGTGCTAATCTTTCCGGTGCCAATCTCAGAGGTGCTTCGGCTGCTTCAGCTAACTTTCAAGAAGCTAACTTGCATGGCGCGGATTTGACGAAAGCAGAACTTAGCGGCGTCAATTTGAGCAATACCGATATGAGACAAGCTTCTTTGCAACAGGTGAATCTCAGCAGTGCCAATTTGAGCGGAGCTAATCTCAAATGGGCTGATTTGAGCGGAGCTAACCTCAACGGTGCTGATCTGAGCTGTGCTAAATTGAGCGGAGCTAACCTTAACGGAGCAGATTTAAGAAATACTAATTTAGCAAGTGCTAGTTTCGTTCACGCTGATTTGACAGAAACAAATTTGATTAATGCAGATTGGGTGGGCGCTGATTTGAGGGGAGCAACTTTAACAGGAGCAAAACTGTATTTGGTTCCTCGGTGTGGCATCATCGTAGATGATATTACTTGTCAGTGGCTTGACCTGAGCCCGGCGGGCGATCGCACTCTGATTCAACAATTTAATTCGTCGTCACAATCGAGAAAATTTTTAAATCACACGCCTGGGTTAGTGCAAATTGTGGTTGACGCACTTTTAGACTACTCAGCAAACAGCACTTTAGCAACAGCTTACAGCGAAATAGCTCGGCATTACCGGGCAATGAATTTTCCTCCCAATATTGAAGTCGGCTACCGCCGCACAACTCTAACTTTTAGATTTGAGAGCGATGAGCATTTATTGCCAGCAGCTTTTTTAGCGATTCTTCCTTTTAAAGATGCTGTACAAACTCAGAGAAATATTATGGTTATCGGCAAAAATATCGAAAGTCAAAATTTGGAGGAGAAACGAATATTGCAGTTGCGTAAAGCATTGAGTACAGCTACAAATAAATTAAATGATTTGATTAATTTACTCTCTAATATATCACGGATGAGTCAGCCAACAAAGTTTTTTGATTCACCTACCCAAACTATTTTAATTAGTTCGGGACAGGAGAGTTTGATGGTGAATTCTCACGGGAATTTTGGGAAGGGAGGTGCAACTCATCAGGAGAGTAATTTCAGTTTGCCTCTCGGTCAAAAAGTAGTTGATTTTCTGGCCAGTTTTGATTATAAGGAATACCCTGAAAACCCCGTGACTTCAGTCCGGGAATGAAAGGGCGTTGCAGGATTTATCCTGCCTGTTCTCTTTACCTCAATCCTGAATCTAAAATCCAATCTTTTTAATTCAAAAAACTTTCTTAAAAAGTTGGACAAGACGGGACAATATGGTAGACTAAGACAGTCAAGGTTAAACTCCTTTGTCCGAAGTGAAACAGTTAAGACACACTTTTAGGCATGAACTGGGGGACAAAGTGCGGCGAAAACACTCTAAACAGCCGAAACCGAAAATGTAGGTTTCAATCCAGCAAACGTAAACTTGTCTACTGGGAATTGTTAAGTAGGGTAGGGCATACCCAAACTCTAGATAAATATTCTAGTACGCTTTTGGAGATAGATCCCAAGAGAGTGTTTCTGAATTGGACTCGTCAATTGGTGGTACTCCACGGTTGAAAAGTTTAAGTATTGCCGTGAGGACAGAACATTTTAAGGTCAGTCGCTGAATTAAGAATCCCCTCGGCTTCAGCCAGGGGAGTGTCAAGTTGAGTGAGAAATGTCAATTTTAAAACCGATTGATTGAGGTAGAAGTCCACAATTCGCTGCTCCGCTTCCTGCGATCGAACTCCGAGCCGCACTGGCCCCACCATTTAACGATGGCGCGGCTCGTGGCGCGGGCTTTGCGCTTGGGGCGCAGCGCTCTGATCCAAACGGGGCTTCCCGGTGGAGCTTACCGACAGCGGTATCGAGTCAGCTATTTGATGCCGATTTTGATGTGGCCGGAACCTGTGATTTTAGTCGCGCCGACACGGCTGATTGAGCATTTGAGAGCAGTGGAAATTCCACGTTTGCAAGAGTGGCTGCAAACTGATAAGTCGATCGAGATTTATTCCGATCGTGCCACGGGGCGAGGATTGATGCTAGCAGATCCGCAGTCTTGGCTGGCGGCTCGCTTGGCGGCGAATTCGCCACTTCACAATAATATTCCGACAATTATCGACGGTGTGGATGACTTGGAAGTTTGGACGCGCCACCAATTGACGGCGTGTTTGCAACCTGCTGACTGGAATGATTTAATGCAATCTCAGCCTTTGGAAGCCGATGCAATCCTCCAAGGGCGGGTACTGCTAACGCGGGCTTTCTTTCAGCATCCGGCGAAACCAGAGGAGTGCTATTTGCTGGAAACGGCAGAGCAAAATATTTTGCAGGGGCTGTTTGAAAGGATCGAGCCAAATTCGCTGATTCCGGCTGCTTGGAGCAATTTTTGGCAGCGGTGGGAAGGAAACGGAAAATTGCGGTGGGCCCAAATTCATCGGGAGGCTGGCTCATTTTCTCTGTTCTGCGCGCCGGTTCAGGTGGCTGAGGTTTTGAGCAAAATTTGGGATTGTCAGCCTGTGGTGTTGATTGGGGGGGCGGTGGATGTGGAACCGAAGGCTCCGATCTTCCGGCAAATGCTGGGACTGCCAGAATTGACGAGCGTTAAGTTTTCGCCCGATCGACAAAGCGAATTAATTCAACTGTACATTCCCAACTGGCTGCCGCTGCCAAATACGCCGGAATTTCAGGGTGTTTTAATTGAAGAAATTCGGACTTTGCTGTTGATGAGCGCGTCGGTGGCGGGTTTAACGGTGTTGATTGTTGGTGATGTACCGCTGAAGGCTCGGCTGGCAGCGATTTTGGCTTCTGAGTTCGGTTCTCGGGTGCAGGTTGAAAAAACAGATGTGGGGGAGAATGCGATTTTGGTGACGGGGTGGGAGTTTTGGCGGGAACATCAGGGGGAATTTAGGGCGCCTCACTTGCTGGCGATCGCAACTTTGCCGCTACCTTCTTTGGAGAATCCTTTGGTGACGGCGCGTGTGGCTTATTATAAGGAGCAGCGCAAGGATTGGTTTCGGTTGTATTTGCTGCCGGCGGCGCTGAATGAGTTGCAACGGGCGATCGCGCCGGTGCGAGAACGTCAAGGGGTGGTGGCGATTTTCGACAGCAGGGTGATTCACCGCAGTTATGGACAGCAGGTTTTAGCGGCTTTGAGTCCTTTTGCGAGGATTGATTATTTGGATACGACTTGGCTGACGCAGGCTTGAGATGACCTGTTGGCGTATAATTTGGTTGGTTATCAATTGAAATCTGATTTAGCAGACAAAAATTATGGGTGAAGCTAAGCGTCGTAAAGAGTCGATCGGCGACGAATACGGTAAAGAAGAGCGCATCGTTCCCTGGCTGCCAATCACGAAAACCCAAAGCGAAGATTTTGTGAAGTGGACAAGTCGCGGAAGCTGGATGGGGATTAGTCTTTTGGTTGCTTGGTGGATTGTAGTGCGATTTGTCGGCCCCTCGGCGGGTTGGTGGCAGGTTGACTGATGCCAGACTCGACAAATGCCTGTATTCTTGGCATTGTGTCGAGTTCAACTCGGAAACCAGCGGCTGATTTTTTAGGAAAATTTTAGTTGCAAATTTGGACTTGGTATGGTATATTAATTATCTGCGGGCAATTAGCACAGTGGTAGCGCACTTCCTTCACACGGAAGGGGTCACAGGTTCAAATCCTGTATTGCCCATATTTTTAATTTGTAAAATTTGATTTGGAAAAGGCGATGGCATCTATCCTGAATGTAATTCTGTTTGGAAGTAAGTTAAGCTAGAGCAATAGACGCTCTTCAAATTGGTAATGGATACTTTGAAAAAATGAAGCTCCCAAACTATGAAAGAGTAATTTATGAGGACAGCCCCCTAATTGAGGTTATTGCTCAACTTAGATTTCCAACTATCCTGAAAATTGCCAGCCAACAGCCTGTAGACTTTCAAGATAGTATAAGGTTTGAATACCCAATTTTTGAAACTTCTAGAAATTTGCAGATCCCGGTTGAGCTATCTAATCTTTTAACCCAATTTACCTCTAATTTTACCAGTGACTTGACTTCAATTGACTTGACTTATCAATTTAAGTCAGAAGACTTGAGTTGCCAGATATCTTTAGACAAAAACTCTATAACGCTTGCTACGACAAAGTATGAAAGATATGAAAATTTTATTTATAAATTTAAACGCGCTGTAGAACTTTTTGAAAAAATATATAATCCCTCTTTTTATTCACGAACAGGACTAAGATATCGTGATTTAATTATTAGGTCAAAACTAAATATCAAAGACAAAGAGTGGCATGAATTAATACCGCAACATATTGCTTCTGAACTGTATACACCAGAAGTAGCAGATTCAATTCAAAACTTTGTTAAAAATTTACAGCTAAAAACTGAATTCGGTCAAGTTAATTTTAATCATGGGCTTGTTAACGTTAGGGACACAGAAAGAGGTATAGATGAAACAGCTTATTTATTAGATACTGATTTTTTTACTGAGGATAAAGTAGAAAGGAGTGAAAATGCCTGGAAAATACTCGATAACTACAACCATACAGCCAGAAATCTATTCCGCTGGGGTATCACGGAAGAGTTGCACAGAGCAATGCGACCTCAACCAATATAATCCTATGCACGTAACAACTGGTGGTACTCAAAGCAAAAATATAATTGGACAAAGGTATGAAGTTTTACCCACTCCTGCTCAGACGCAGTATCGGCACACATTAGCATCTGCTACTCCTAGCTTAAAAATCGAAGTTTCCATCGAATCACCTATTAGTGGTGAATGGTTTGGTCAATTCAATCAAAACACGATCGCTTGGGTTAAGTGCTTAACGCTACTCAATCTGCTTTTTGCTAACACTCCAGAAGGATTGCAAGAAGCATCTGACGTGCTTGAACAAATGGTGGAATATTATAGTGACTGTCGGTCTGATTTAGGACAAACTACCTTACCTCAAGAATTAGGATTACTTACTGGTAGCGTATTACCTAGCGAAGTCAGACCACCTTTAGTCCTAGATTTTGAGTAGCTAACCATGCGTAAACCTTGGATTTACAGAGCCTCGAATGACAAAGAGGCTCTTAGACAAGGGGAAATTCTGACTGGACTTATACAGATTAAACCAGTTCCAAGTGAATCTTCTCCAAACCTCGATCAAATTCAGTACCTCGATCAAATTCAGTTTAAACCTATTGTTCATCCTTATGCAATTATTGTTACTCAAAACTGTGATTTAGATTGGGACTATAGCGCTAGGCAAAATCGAGATCAACCTAATAAGTTATTAAACTCTATACTTTTTTGTCAAGTATATACAGCTCAAGAAATTCGCTCCAACAAAACAGTTCAGCTAAATTCAGCAGATTGGAATTTAGTTAAATCTAATCGTTATCAGCAATACCATTTTTTGGAAAAAATACCTCTAGAACGTGAATCATCTCATGAAGGCATACCAGAATTAACAGTAGATTTTAAAAAAATTTTTGCGATAGATGCTGATTTCTTATACAATCAAATAAATAACAATTTTGCTAAACGACGTGCTGTGCTTGAAAGTCCATATTTAGAAGACTTTTCACATCGTTATCATGACTTTCATGGGCGTGTAGCACTTCCTGCACAACATGAAAGTGAAAAGGGGGTATAAGCTAAAGCGAAAAATTAAGCAGCGAGAAAATTAGAGAACTTTTTGCTTTTTCGCTAAACAGAATTCTGTATGTAGCTGTACTTTTCCGAATTGCTATAAATTCTCGCTTGAATTTTGTATTACAAATACACTACACTAGCATTGTAGCTCGTGCCCCGCAGGAGGTTTCCTCATGGCAAATGCCAATCTTTCTCAAAATTTCAACTTAATCATTCCCGCAGGAACCCAAATTGTCACCAAAATCGAGGTCAAAAATCCTGCAACTAACGAATCTTGGAAACCGGGATTAGTAGGTGTCATCGTTCAATCGCCTACCGACAATTCCCACGCATATTTAGTCAAACTTCCAGACGGAACACAAGTTAGTCTGCGGCGGCACGAACTCAGCATCCGCAAGCAGTTTCAGAGCGAAGGATTGCAGTCAGGAGGAGATTTTCTTGCAGAATACAACCTCTATGATTCTGTAATTTACCGCTGCATTGTTGGTTCTAGAGCCTACGGTCTTGATAACGAGCAATCCGATACAGACAGACGCGGGATTTACCTGCCGCCGGCAATACTTCATTGGTCGCTTTACGGCATTCCAGAACAATTGGAAAACAAAGAAAATCAGGAATGCTATTGGGAACTGCAAAAGTTTCTAGTTTTGGCACTAAAAGCTAATCCAAATGTGCTAGAATGTTTGTACACGCCTTTAGTAGAAACTGTTTCTCCTGTAGCACAAGAATTGCTGGAAAATCGGGAAATGTTTCTTTCTCAATTGGTTTATCAAACTTACAATAGCTACGTTTTGTCTCAATTTAAAAAAATGGAGCAAGACCTCCGCAATACCGGGGAAATTCGTTGGAAGCACGCGATGCACTTAATTCGCTTGTTGCTGTCAGGAATTACTGTCCTAAAGGAGGGGTTTGTACCCGTTCGCGTGCAGGATTATCGATCGCAACTTTTATCTATCCGCAACCAAGAAATATCCTGGGATGAGGTGAATCGCTGGCGGTTGAGTTTGCACGGTGAGTTCGATCGCGCTTTTGCTGCAACTTCCTTACCGGAACGTCCTAATTACGAGAAAGCGAACCTGTTTTTGATTGAAGCGCGTAAAGGTGCGATCGGCTAAAAGGGGTGGGTTTACGAGATCGTTAATTTGAGACATATATAGTTGGTAAAACCAGCCCCTACAGGTATTTGCGATTGTTTAACCGGAATTGAAATTAGCATTGATAAAATGTTGAATAAATGACAGAATACATCTCGAATCTAGCCCAAATTCTCTCAGTTAAACCTTACCCGCTGCTGTTTGCGACTGTCAGCGGTTCGCACTTATACGGCTTTCCTTCGGCAGATTCTGACTTCGACTTGCGGGGAGTACACATTTTGCCGCTACCGAAAGTAATTGGACTGATTTCTGGAGAAGAAACAATCGAAGTTTCTGAAGTTCGGGAGGGAATGCAACTCGATTTAGTAACTCACGATATCAAGAAATTTTTTGAGTTGCTGTTGAAGCGCAACGGCTACGTGCTAGAACAACTGTATTCGCCACTCATAGTTTACACTACAAAGGAACACGAGGAATTAAAGGAGCTCGCCTCGAACTGCATTACCAAGCACCACAGCCACCACTATCTCGGTTTTGCTAAAACTCAATGGAAATTATTTGAGAAAGAACGCCCGCGTCGGGTTAAGCCGCTGCTGTATGTTTACCGGGTGTTGCTAGCTGGAATTCACTTGATGCAAACCGGGGAAGTTGAGGCGAATTTGGTGAAACTTAACGAGAAGTTCCAGTTGTCGTATATTCCTGATTTGATCGATCGCAAGCTGGCTGGGGAGGAAAAATCAGTGCTGGAAGATACAGATATAGAATTTTATCAGCAAGAGCGCGATCGGCTAATTAATATCTTAGAAGAAGCAAGTTTTAAAAGTCATTTGCCGTCAAATCCTAATGCCAAGGTTGCTCTTAGCGATTTTCTGGTAAATGTGAGGATGTCATCTGTGAAGTAAGCTGTTCCACCTCTAATTAGTCTTTTCGTGGAGCAAGCAGCCTATATATTAGTCGTTGTGTGCGCCGAAGATCGCAGAACCTCCAGTTCAAGACACATCAGTACCAAAGAAACCGGGTTTTTTATCCTGATCAAAAGCCAGAATGCCGTATTTTCCTCGTCCATTAAACCCGGTTTTAAGTGATTCACCTTGATAGATTTGTGTGGGCTGGTCCGCTAAGGGCAGGTATGCCGATATTTTGATCCTCGGTAACTTGTGTGTTTTTTCCTGGTATGTAAATATTCCAACTTACGCCACCTAAATATGTCTTGATATATGAAATCAAGGCGTGGATAAATACAACGATGCCCAGCATTTCTAATGACTCTTCAATGGTTGTTACTATCACGTAGGATACATTCTCCGCTCCCGTGGTAGAAGCTAGGTATCCCCCTGGCATTTCCATCCCCATTGCTCCTCCAATATAAAGAGCGCAGGCTGCCAAAAATAATTTTTTTGTGGCAACAGGAAGGTGGAACACAAACTTACTGTAGGATAAGAGAAAAATCACTACTAGAAAACCAATCGGCACAATCCAAGTAAAGTAAAGAACTCCTGTGGCATTTAGCACGCTTCGCAGGCCAATCAAATGTTCGTGCAATTGAGCCATTTCGTCTACAGATAGACCTAAAAATATGAATGATAAAATTTTCCAGTGATTCTGGTAGCGACAACTATCCAAATTTTTCGCATAGGCGATCGCACCCAGCAACAGAGAACTAAACAGCAATGCCAAAGATGAGTATATAGTTGGAATGTTCCCCTCGCCATCAACGTTGAATGCCATTGCCAAGAAGTCTCTAGACGGGTAATCCGGCAAGAAGTACAGAGCCATCCGACTTAAGAAAGAGAGTACAACTAGACAGGTCACCACTCGAAGCAAAAATTGGGTTACAGCCCCAGGAGCTAGAGGAATGTGGAATTTCATGTGATCTTAACCGTTATCTTAAGCTTTGTTTAAGGGCATCTTATCAAAACAAAAAAAACTTCGGTATACCCAAAGGCAGAGAAGACTCCTCCGGGTGAAAGTCCACTTTCTATAACCGTAGGATGATGGTAGGATTAAGGAATTTAGCAGACATCGATCGCCCTTAATTTTATTGTTGCTATATAAAAACGTTTTTGTTTCCTGAGATGTAAATTAGATATCTCCCAAAATGAAGCTGAAACCCTTACGAAGGTTGAGTCGATATCTAAATTTGATCGATGTCTGCGAGAGAAACTCGGCTTCAGGAAGCCGAGATCCCTCATTACCGAGGATTTCTGTAATCAAAGGCGATAACTCATCAATATCAGTGACAGCCATGAGATGAAATAACAGGCCGATCGCGATCGAGTGATGCGCCACCATTTCTTAACCTAGACTTTCCCCACCGAGAGCAAAATATTTCCTTGTCAAAGTCAATTAGCTTTCATTCAATTGCTGATTTCCTAAGTTTTTGCTGCTTTACTTATTTTTCATACCTGCGCGGCGTATAAACCCAAACATCTCCATATTTGCGGGGAATAATCCGAGTCTGACTCGAACCGACAATCACTAAAGTTCTCATGTCTGCATCTTGCGGCTGGAATTCGCCGAGGGTGCAAACGCGCACAGATTGGCCTGGCCGGCCGAGGTTTCGCCCTAGTACGACGGGGGTTTTAGCATCGCGACTTTGCAACAAAATCTCGATCGCCCTTCCGAGTTGCCAAACCCGCTGTTTTGAGATGGGATTGTAAAATGCGATCGCGAAATCTGCGATCGCAGCGGCGGAAATCCGCTGTTCAATGACCTCCCAGGGCTTGAGAATATCCGAAAGCGAAATCACGCAAAAATCGTGTCCGAGGGGTGCTCCGATCGCAGCAGCGGCCGCCTGCATGGCTGAAATGCCCGGTGCCACCCGAATATCAATGCCTTGCCATTCGGGTTTGGCATCAAAGTCGATCGCCTCAAACACCGCCGCCGCCATCGCAAAAATACCCGGATCTCCCGACGAAACGACGGCGACAGATTTGCCGGATGCTGCTAAATCTAGGGCAAAACGGGCGCGATCGATCTCTTCGCGGTTGTCGGAATCGTGCCGCTTTTGTCCGAACCCCAGGGTTCCGGCTAAGTCGAGATAAAATTTGTAACCCACCCAATCCGTGGCTTCGCGCAGAATTTCCTTAACCTCCGGGGACATCCAGGGCGCGCCTCCGGGGCCGGTACCGACGATCGCCAGTTTGCCGCGGCTAATTCCGATCGCGCTAGCATTTATGGGTTCGGCGGCTAGGGCGATCGCGCAATTGAGTGCGTTTGGGCGATCTGACTCGATTAAGTGACTGTTTGCACCGGCTGCTGTCAGGGCAATTTGTGCGGCCTGATTTTCGATGAATTCAATTGAGTCTAATTCGACAAGTTCGGACAGATTGAAAAAACGGACGGGGACTTTAAAATATTGTGAAACTGCCTCAAGTGCCGGATTTCCCATCTCATCTTTTAATGCAAAAAATCCAGCAACGGAAGCCGCTGCTAAACCTGTATTTTCCAAGACTTCCTGCACTAATGAAACCACTATTTCCGGCTCTATATTCGATAGCTTTGTCAGTGCAAGTGCCACAATTTGCGGATGATAAACTAAACAATCTGGCGTTGGCGCAATTGCTTTTTCGGTGACGCGGATCGTCAATTTTGCGTCGGGGGCAATCGGCAAATTGCTCTCGGCAAGCCAGCTTGCAGCTCCTTCTAGGCGTACTTTTGCCCCGGCGAGCAAATTTGAAATAAAAGTCTTCGCGTCCTCTGGATTCGCTAAATAATAGCCTTGGGGAGGGCTCAGCAGCGCGGTGCGAAACCGAATATCTCCGGTGGTGGTAATTGCAGGTTGTACGCCGAGGGCTGCTGCAATCTCTCTGGCCAAATCATTAACGCCGTGCAAACCTCCCAGCAGCGGTACTACGGCGCTTCCGTCTTCGGCGACGGCTAAAACTGGCGGTTCGGCGCGTTTGTCTGACAGCAGGGGGGCGAGGGTACGGATGATAATTCCGGCGGCGCAGATGCCGATGATTGGGGTTTCTGTTGAAAATAATTCCCGCAATGTTTCGCCGAAGTTGCTAAAGTTGATGTCTGTGTCGTTAGTGCGATCGATTAAACCGTAAATCTGGGAACCGGGGAAATGGGCGGAGATTTTTTTGGCGATCGGCTGGCTGTTTTGACCTAAGATAACAATTGCGGGAGGAACTCGATTCACGTTTGTAAATATGGCTGTGTTTGGATTGGTTTGATTATTTTAATCGGTTCTTACTTTAATAAGACATAGTTGATGAACCGCGAAGGCGCGAAGTAAGAAAAAGCAGAAGTTTATCTGTTTTGTTCTGTCTGTCAGTGACACAGGCATCTTGCCCGTGCATCTCTGCAATTAGTTTATCATTAAAACAAGCAAATATTCGGAGGTTTGGCTGTGAAACGCATTGTTTTAATTGCAGGGTTTGAATCTTTTAATGCTGATTTGTACCGGAAAGCTGCCGAGTTGGCTGTTTCTGGGTGTCAGGGATTGGAAGTACGGGTTTTTAGCGATCGCGCCCTCGTAGACGAACCCGACGCTGTAGCAGCCGCCCTCTCTAATGCTGATGTGTTTTTCGGGAGTTTGCTGTTTGATTACGATGCGGTAATGTGGCTGCGAGAAAGGGTGCAACATATCCCGATTCGCCTGGTTTTTGAGTCGGCTTTGGAATTAATGAGTCTTACTCAAATTGGCGCTTTTAAGATTGGCGACAAACCGAAGGGAATGCCGAAGCCTGTTAAGTTTATTTTGGATAAGTTCAGCAATGGGCGAGAAGAAGATAAGCTGGCTGGTTATATCAGCTTTTTGAAGGTTGGGCCGAAGTTATTGAAATATGTGCCGGTGCAAAAAGTGCAGGATTTGCGAAACTGGCTGATTATTTATGGTTACTGGAATGCGGGCGGTGCGGATAATGTTGTCTCGATGTTTTGGATTATTGCCGAAAAGTATTTGGGGCTGAAGGTTGCAGAAATTCCGCCGCCTGTGGAAACTCCCAACATGGGTTTATTGCATCCTGATTATAATGGTTATTTTGAATCGCCTCGGCAATATTTGGATTGGTATCTGAGTCATCAAAGTGCTAGGGGCGGGCAAGATGCCCGTTCCATAAAAAAGGCTAGACATCTTGATAGAAATGGTTATAACGGGCAAGATGCCCGTTCCACAAAATTTGAGACTAATTTGTCTGAAAATTTAGACCGGGTTTTTAACGGGCAAGATGCCCGTTCCACAAAATTTGAGACCAATTGGTATCAAAAAGTGGAGGGAGGAAAATCCCCTGTTGTGGGCATTTTGCTTTACCGCAAGCACGTTATCACCAAACAACCTTATATTCCTCAATTAATTCGCTATTTTGAAGATGCGGGAATTGTGCCTTTGCCGATTTTTATCAATGGCGTTGAAGGCCATGTGGCGGTGCGGGATTGGATGACGACTGCTGATGAAACTGCGCGGCGGAAACAAGGCAATATTGAAACTTTTTCACTTTCTAAAGATGCTGTGGAAGTTGATGCGATTGTTTCTACTATTGGCTTTCCTTTGGTTGGCGGGCCTGCTGGTTCGATGGAGGGTGGAAGGCAGGTGGAAGTTGCTAAGCGCATTTTAACTGCTAAAAATGTACCTTATTTTGTGTCTGCACCTCTGCTGATTCAGGATATCCATTCTTGGACTCGTCAGGGGATTGGAGGTTTGCAAAGTGTGGTATTGTATGCTTTGCCTGAGTTGGATGGCGCGATCGATCCTGTTCCCCTGGGCGGTTTGGTGGGTGAGGATATTTATCTGGTGCCCGATCGGGCGAAACGCCTGACAAGTAGAATTAACAATTGGGTGAAACTACGTCAAACTCCGCCCTCTGAAAGGAAAATTGCGATTATTCTCTACGGGTTTCCTCCCGGTTACGGTGCGGCGGGTACGGCTGCTTTATTAAATGTACCGAAATCCCTGCTAAATTTCCTGCACAAACTTCAAGCAGCAGGTTATACAGTTGGAGAAATTCCGGCTGACGGTGAGGAGTTAATTCGCAGGGTGAAAGAGGCGGATGATGCTACTTGTGACGGGCAAGATGCCCGTACCACAAAAGAGACTGTTAATGTCAAAACTTTAGAAAAATGGCTGGGCTATCTGTTAACAAGTCGTATCGAAAAACAGTGGAAATCTTTAACTGGTACGGGCATTAAAACAGACGGCGACGAGTTCCAAATCGGTGGCATTCAACTGGGGAATGTTTGGATAGGTTTGCAGCCGCCGCTGGGCATTTCGGGCGATCCGATGCGCTTAATGTTCGATCGCGATTTGACGCCTCACCCTCAATATGCTGCTTTTTACAAGTGGCTGCAAAATGATTTGCAAGCTGATGCTGTGGTTCACTTTGGAATGCACGGCACTGTTGAATGGTTGCCGGGATCTCCTCTGGGAAATACTGGCTATTCTTGGTCGGATATTTTGTTGGGAAGTTTGCCGAATCTTTATATCTATGCTGCTAACAATCCCTCGGAATCGATGTTGGCAAAACGGCGCGGTTACGGTGTTTTGATTTCTCACAACGTGCCGCCATACGGCCGCGCGGGCTTGTACAAGGAATTGATGGCTTTGCGGGATTTGATTGCGGAATATCGGGAAGATACTGCAAAGAATTATGTGCTGAAAGAGGCTATTTGTAAGAAGATTTTAGATAGCGGTTTGGAGGCTGATTGTCCGTTTGATGAGGCTCGAAAGTTGGGGATTGCTTTTAGTTTTGAGAATGTGGGAATGTTCAGTCCTGATGCTTTTAACCGCTATCTAGTGAAGCTTTACGAGTATTTGCAGGTGGTGGAATGTCGATTGTTTTCTTCGGGTTTGCACGTTCTCGGGGAACCGCCTAATTCTGAGGCAATGACCTCTTATCTTGAGGCATATTTTGGGGAGAGGTTATCACAGGAACAGGTGAAAACTATTGTTTCGCAAGCAAGCACAGGCAAGAGGCCTGTGCCACAAGAGGGGTTGGGTGGGGTTTTTGAGGAGGGTTTGTTGGTGCGGGATTTGTTGTTGCAAACGACGGATGAGTTGACTAATCTTTTGCGGGGTTTGAATGGGGAATATATTCTACCGGCACCGGGTGGGGATTTGTTGCGGGATGGGGCTGGGGTGTTGCCAACTGGTCGAAATATTCACGCTTTAGATCCTTATCGGATGCCTTCTCCGGCTGCTTATGAAAGGGGGCGCGAAATTGCTCGGAAAATTATTGAGAAACACGTTGAGGAACAGGGGAATTATCCTGAGACTGTGGCGGTGATGTTGTGGGGTTTGGATGCGATTAAGACTCGCGGTGAATCTATTGGAATTCTGCTAGAATTGGTGGGGGCTGAACCTCTTAAAGAAGGTACTGGCCGCATTGTTCGCTATGAGTTAAAACCGTTAGCTGATGTCGGTCATCCCCGGATTGATGTGTTGGGAAATCTTTCGGGTATTTTCCGTGATAGTTTTGTGAATATTATTGAATTGTTGGATGATTTGTTCGTGCGGGCGGCGGATGCTGATGAACCGGAATCGGAGAATTTTATTCGCAAACACGCTTTAATTTTGCAGGCAAAAGGTGTGCATAATTATTCGGCAAGGTTGTTTTCTAATCCGGCTGGGGATTTTGGTTCTTTGGTTAACGATAGAGTTGTGGATGGTAGTTGGGAGTCGGGAGATGAGTTGGGGAAAACTTGGGAAAGTCGCAATGTTTTTAGTTACGGGAGGAAGGATAAGGGGGAAGCGCGGCCGGAGGTTTTGACTCAGTTGTTGCAAGGGTGCGATCGCATAATTCAAGAAATTGATTCTGTGGAATACGGTTTGACTGATATTCAAGAGTATTATGCGAATACTGGCGGTTTGAAGAAAGCCGCAGAAAAGCAGCGCGGCAAAAAGGTTAACACGAGTTTTGTAGAAAGTTTTTCTCAGGATACAACTCCGCGCAATTTAGAAGATTTGCTGCGTTTGGAATATCGAACTAAGTTGTTAAATCCTAAGTGGGCTAACGCGATGGCAAATCAAGGTTCTGGCGGCGCTTATGAAGTTTCGCAGCGGATGACGGCGTTAATTGGTTGGGGCGGAACTGCTGATTTTACTGATAGTTGGGTTTACGATCAGGCGGCTGATACTTATGCTTTAGATGAAGAGATGGCGAAGAAGTTGCGGGAGGCAAATCCGGAAGCTTTTCGCAATATTGTCGGCAGAATGTTGGAGGCTAACGGGCGGGGTTTTTGGCAGCCGGATGGGGATAAGTTGCAGCAGTTGCGCGAGTTGTACGAGTTAACAGATGAGAAAATTGAAGGGGTGACAGTGTAGTGTTTTTAATATAAATATTTAGGGGCGGGCTAGAAGCCCAACCCCTACTCCCACAATAGTTTCAAAATTTGTCAGGTGCAAGTTAGAGGCGCGGCTATTAAATACCTCGATCGCCCTGCGGTTTTGCTACAGGAACTGACGGTTTCTTGTTGGGAGAATTAAAAGCTCGATCGACCATATCTCCAAAGGGAACAAACTGCGGTGCAGACGATGGAGTTCCGGTTCTGAACGTTGTAACTGGCCCGCTGCCGTCTTGGGCAAAATTAATCAATCTCGTTAAAGCATCACCAGGATTTTTAGCATTGCGTTTGTCTAGGGTGAACAGCAGATTTTGAGAGTTGCAGCGCCCCCGTCCGTTCACATAACAAACTACTGGCAAGTTATTAACAATTCCTGTTGTTAATTGCAAGTTGCTCAATCTTCCGCCATTCTGGGCAACAGCTTTGGTCAATCTATTGGAAACAATTTGACAGCGCTGCCAAGGTGTATATTCGCGACCGAACTCGGTAGATTTCCACAGAATCATCGGATCTGTCGTGACATTTCCGCGTCGCGCAATTGTGACAAAATTCCGACCGGACGTAACACACTGAAATGTTGTTCTAGTGTTATTCCAGTTGCTCGTTGGAGCTGCTTGCACTTGGCTTGCAAAGGCGACAGTACCGGCAAAAACTAAAGCGGATGCTAATAAGGGTGCAGTCAATTTCATAATAACTCCTGCCGCTAAGGCAATTAAATTTATGTAAGAAGTCATAGTTGTAGGGACAGGGCAGTGTCTATTGGTGTCAACTTAAGGTTAAACCCGTAGTCCGCCAGGGAATGAATTCCCTGCCTCAAAGCTAAAGTCCTCTTAAGAGGACTGAGAAAAAGACTGTTAAACTCATTAGTCCTATGCAAGAGGACTTTCGCTATTAGGCAGGGGTTTTAACCGCTGCCGGACTAGGGGTTTAACCTTAAGTTGTGACTAATAGGCAGTGTCCTGTCCCTGCCTATTCAGATTCTGCTGGTTTGCTGTCGCACCCGGATATTTTTCAAAGATTAATATTAGGTTATTGCACCTCATATCTGTAGGTACAGGGCACCGCTGTGTCCTTGTTTCAAAACTTGGGAACACGGCTTTAGGGAGACGGCAGTCCCGTGTCGTTGTTCCAAAACTTCCAGGCCACGGCGGCACAAGTTTCCTAGATAGTCTTTTTAGCTACATTCTGCAAAGCCAGGAGAGTCAACAATGGTAAGTAAAACTACAAAGCACAGCTCCGAAATCGGCTGGCAAATAAATTTTTATGAAACCTCGAATCATTGTTTGCGGGTTGGGCCACACGGGACACAAGATTTTTTGTTTGTTGAGACAGCAAGGAGCGATTGTGGTTGGTATTAGCGATCGCCCAATTCGCGGCGAAACTTCTGATGTGGTTGTCGGTAATTTGCAAGCAGCTTCTACCTTGTTGGTGGCTGGCATTCAAAACGCTCACACTTTAGTAATTGCAGGAGACGATGATGCTGTGAATTTGGCAATTTTGATGCAGGCGAGGATTCTCAATCCTCAGATTCGCATCATCAATAGATTGTTCAATACTAGCTTGGGCGACAGGATTGACCATACTTTGCCCGATCACACTTCCATGAGCGTTTCATCATTGGCTGCTCCGGTTTTTGCCTTTGCAGCTCTCGGCAATCAAGCGATCGGACAGTTGCGTTTGTTCGATCGCACTTGGCCGATTCACGAAGAATATATCGATGAAACACATCCTTGGAAAAATCGCAAACTGAGCGATTTGTGGGACGATCGATCGCGAATGTTGATTTATTATCTGCCGGCTGCTAACAAAACTGATTTAGTATCGGCGGTGCTTGCCGATCGGCAGTGTCAGCAGGGCGATCGGCTAATTGTTGCCACTCAGCCCACTCTCCACAGCCCCCAAAAAACTTTAACTCAAAAACTGCTCAAAACATTAACTAACCTGCGCCGATTTCAGCAGCACAGCCAAGCAGCAGTAATTGTTGTACTAACGCTACTGTCAATGATTGCCGTTGCTACTGCTACCTATATTTGTGTTGACGATAATATCTCAATTGTTGATTCTCTCTATTTTTCAGTAGGGATGATTACCGGAGCCGGAGGCCATGAAAAAGTTGCCGAACAAGCTCCCGAAAGCATTAAACTATTTACAATTGTCATGATGTTAGTTGGAGCTGGCATCATCGGCATCTGCTACGCACTGCTCAACGATTATGTATTGGGAACTCGCTTTACCGAATATTGGGATGTGGCGCGAGTTCCGCAGCGCAATCATTACATTATCTGCGGACTCGGAGGAATAGGTATCCAAATTGCTAAAGAACTGCACACTAATGGTTACGATATTGTGGCGATCGAGCAAGATCCAAACTGCCGGTTTCTGAACACGGCTCGCTCCATGAAAATTCCGGTCATTCAGGGAAGTGCCAGTTTA
Organism: Microcoleus sp. BR0-C5; assembly: GCF_036705045.1. Taxonomy (NCBI): domain Bacteria; kingdom Bacillati; phylum Cyanobacteriota; class Cyanophyceae; order Oscillatoriales; family Microcoleaceae; genus Microcoleus; species Microcoleus sp. BR0-C5. Next base: position 7,339 of record NZ_JAUBTR010000074.1, on the reverse strand, counting down.
CCCGCTACTTTGGAAGCTGCTAATGTTAAGCAAGCGGCCGCACTTTTGGCTGTTACTAGCAGCGATATGTCTAATGTCGAAATTGCCTTGAGCGCTAAAGGATTAGCACCAAAACTATCAGTTATAGTTCGCAATCAAGACCCACATTTTGCTTTAATGGTGCAGCAAGTTTTTGAATTTGAAGGAGTTTTGAACCCGACGGAATTGGCTGCTCCTGCTTTCGCGGCGGCGGCGATTGGAGGCAGAATTTTGGGCAACGGAATGACTGCTGATAGTCTCTGGGTTTGCTTGGCCACATTGATTACGCCAAACCACCCTTTCTGTGGCCACCGTATTCAAGATGCTGCTAAGTCTGCGGATTTTGTGCCTCTTTATGTGGAAACTAAGTGTCAAACTCTCCACGGCTGGGATTTACTCAATTGTTGTTTGAGTACGGGGGATGTTTTGTATTTGACGATGCCGGCGAATCGGTTGGAGCAACTGTGGAGAACCACCTCGGAATTAATTAAAACTTAATGGTTTGACGTGGGAATTTATGTTGCCGATCGCTCAATTGCAACTACAAACCTGATAAAATGGGATCTGTCTAGTAAATAAGACTTACGACTAATCCTCTGAAATCCGGTTTCTTAGGGCAAGTTCTAGTATAAATAATCAACAGACTCTCAATTAGTTGCGATTTAGAATGAGAAAATTTTTAGGATTAGTTGTGTTTGGCCTGATCATGGCGATCGCCTCTGTAGCTGTCGCCGCTCAACCTTTGTTTCTCGCTTATCCTCCCGCTAACCACAAAACTATAGCCGATCGCATCTTTTTAATCGGTACAGCGCCCGCACCGGGACAAGTGTTAGTAAATGGCAACCAAATTTCGCGCACCGCATCCGGCCATTTCGCCCCGACTTTTCCCCTGCAACTCGGCGAAAATCTCTTTACCTTGCGTTACGAAAATCAGGAAGTCAAACTTAAGGTGACGCGCGAGTCGAATCAGCCGGTAGCCCCTGTAGGATTGGCTTTTGCTAAAGATTCTCTGACGCCAAAAGTCGATGTCGCGAGTTTGCCGGGAGAATATATTTGCTTTGGGGCGATCGCACCTGCGAATGCTCAAGTTTCGGTAAAATTGGCGGGCGTTACTATTCCTTTAAAAGCGCGATCGCAAGTCGAACTACCCGACAACGCATCTGTACTATTAGGTGAAAACTCCCCGATCAAAAAAGGCGGCAGCCAACAGTATCAAGGCTGCGGGAAAACCCCCCCCAACCCCCCCTTAGTAAGGGGGGGCAATGAGTCTAATCCCGCCTTGGCAATGGGGGGCAATGAGTCTAACTCCTCGGTACTAAAAGGAGAAAAAGTGGATTTGGGAGTGCCTGTATTTGAGCTAACAATGAACGGTCAAACTATCAGCCAACAAGGTACTGGCAAGATTTCTATTCTCTCTCCGGCGGATTTAGAAATAGCAGAAGTAACGGCCGATCCGGGTGTTGCCCGAACCGGGGCGAGTACAGATTTTTCTCGGATGACACCGCTGCCGAAGGGAACGCGAGCAACAATTATCGGGCGCGAGGGAGAATGGCTCAGACTCGATTACGGTGCTTGGATAAAAGCATCGGAAGTGCGAATTATCAAGGATACAGTGCCTCCGCGATCGATTATTCGTAGCGCCAGTTCGCGTCAAGTTTCCGGCTGGACAGAGGTGTTATTTCCCTTAGAAACACCCGTCCCAGTCACCGTGCAGGAAGGAGAACGAACCTTCACTTTAACCCTGTACAATACTACCGCTCAAACTGACATTATTCGCCTCTCTGATGACCCAGTAATTTTGCGTTTGGAATGGCAACAAATCGCGCCACTGCAAGTACAATACACTTTTAATCTCAAATCTGCCCAGCAGTGGGGCTATAAATTGAGATACGAGGGCACAACTTTAGTGCTGTCTTTAAAGAACCCGCCGACGAATACAAGCATGATACCTGTGTCGCAAGCAAAACCCCTGTCGGGAATTAAGATTCTCATCGATGCGGGACACGGCGGGCTGGAGGATGGAGGTGCTGTGAGTCCAGTGGGAATTAGGGAAAAAACAGTAGCTTTAACAGTGTCGAAATTGGTGCAACAGGAATTGGTAAATCGGGGCGCGAATGTGGTAATGACGCGGGTAGAAGATGTCGATTTGGATTTGCCGCCAAGGGTGGAAATGATTCAAAAAGAAGAACCTGCGATCGCAATTTCAATTCACTACAATGCTTTGCCGGATAACGGCGATGCCATTAAAACTAAAGGCGTCGGCGCTTTCTGGTTTCACCCGCAAGCGCACAGTTTGGCAATGTTTTTGCACAATTATTTAGTTGCCAAGTTGAACCGTCCGAGCTATGGTGTATTCTGGAACAACTTAGCCATGACTCGTCCTGCCGTTACTCCATCTGTTTTAATGGAATTGGGATTTCTGATCAATCCCGAAGAGTTTGAATGGATTGTGAATCCGACAGAACAAAAGAAATTAGCTGAGGCGATCGCCCAAGGTATTACCGAATGGTTTGCCTCGGTCAAATAATAGTTAGTAGTAAGGACTGAAGTCATTCTCGAAAAAATCATATAGCAATTCTAAATCATTTGTGAATCTCTTACTCCCTCCCTTTGATAAGGGGATGGTTGGGGTGGGGTAAAAAGTTTAGGACTCATTTAGGATTGCTATAGTCAGGACTTCAGTTCAGCCAATCCAAGGAAATGAAATAATGCTAATTTTTACTCAATCAAAAGCCTTTTTTATTGCAGCCGTCGTTGCAAGTTTTAGCTTCTCGCTTTACAGCTTTCCTGTTTTCGGCAAGCAGCAAAATCTTGCTCCCGCAAAAGCAGAAGCTTTAAAAAAGCAAACTCATTGCTCATTTATTACAGGTGAAGGTGGCGCTGTTAACATTCGCAAAGGCCCAGGCAATAAGTACGCGGTTGTAGCTAAACTCAAAAGAGGAGACGGAGTTAGGGCTGTCAGCAGACAAGGTAATTGGGTGAAAATTGCGGCCAGATGTTCGGGTAATCCTCCTAATGAAACTTTGACAATCCTTGACGGTTGGGTGAACAATCAATTTATTAATGGCTGTTCCGAAGACCAATTTGACAGGTGGCGACAATAGGGAATTTGGTTTGTAGTGAGGATTTCATTCCTTAGTTGATATCGGGACTAAAAACCTCACTACAAACCTTACCGGGAGATTTTTAAAATTGATACAAAAAAGGATCTCGCCCTGATTCATTGTTGCATTCTCAACCAGCTAAACACCTGTTCGGCGGTGATATTCAGGGGAATCATTTCGGGAACAGGAAGGACATCGCTACCTTCGCAGAATTGCGGTTGTTGGTTGGGCAAAAATGCTAAAATCGATCGATCGTCTGGATCGATTAGCCACCCCAACTGACAATTATGTTGCAGACAGTGAATGATTTTTTTAGTTACGCGATTTGAGCTTTGTTGTGGCGAGAGAATTTCGATCGCCCAATACGGTGCAACTAGCACATCATCCAACGGTTCGCCACTCTCATCAAATTGAATCTGTTCCCATAATAGTACCGCAATATCTGGAACAATCGATCGACCGCCAAAGGTACACCGCAACTCTGGAAAAGCATAAGCTATCTTGGGAGTTTGCGTCACCTGATTAATTTCGTTGCAGGCTTTTAACCGCAATAAGCTGTGCTTTGTTTTCGGCAGCGGTTTTTGGATAATCTCCCCCTCAATGTATTCGCTAGCCGGTTTAGTTTCTGGCAGTTTCAGAAATTGTTCAAGAGTAAGGCGCTCAGTTGCGATCGTCATAAATAAATTCCTCAATTCTACCTATCTTCAGTGTAATCCCAAAAATATCTATTTTGCATAAAATTTGTGTTACCTCGCCTAATTTTGCGGAACTATTTGCTGCTTAAACTCAAACAAATTAGGATTTTCCGGGTCATAAAACGCCCGCAACCAATGCACGTTTGGAGAACCAAAAGTTTCAACTCTAGTAAAATTTTTCATTCTCGGTAATTGAGTCTCATCGGTAAAATAGGGTAAAGGTTTATCGATGCGGAAATAGTGAGTATCGCCGTGGACGAATACAACCTGCCCTGGGAAATTGCCTGTTTCTGTTTCCAGAGTTGCTATAAAATCGTTGTAGCCACTTCTTCTTTTGTCCGTCGAATCGAGTTCAAATCCCGGATTAGCCTGTGCAACTAACAGAATTCCTTTGCTATTGCTGCGTTTAGCTAAAGCAAAACATTCTTTGATCCAGGCTAAGTTAGCCCAATTGCGATCGGCATATTCTGCATCTGCTTCGGGAGTGCGACCAAAATTGTTGTTGCTTCCTGGCATATTAATCGCCAAAAACACAAGGCCATGATAAATCCAGCGAACATTTTCGCGGTATTTAGCAAACTGTGGGTTTTCGCTTTGACGGGTGAGAGTTAAGGTGCGCTTTCCCAAACTTTGATTACCGTTGCTAAATATTTCCCGCAGTTTAGCGAGTCTTTCTACTGGATCGTAACTGCCGTTTTTTGAACGGTGGCAATCCGTCCATTCATTGTCACCATAAGCTAGAATAAACGGGATTTCAAAATTGTCAAATAACTGCTTGCGGCTGACAAAAGTTGCATCATCGCAGACACTAGAACCGTTTTTAATGTCGCCGTCGTGGACTACAAACGCTGCGGGCGATCGATTGATATCTGCAATCAAATTCGGAAATTGTGCTTCCTGTTCGGCACTGTAGGGCAAATCGCCAATCAAAGCTAATTCAAAAGGTTTATCGGCCGAACTTTCAGCATAGCTCAAAGTACCTAAACCGATAACCGATGCAAAAATTATAAATCCAATAATCAAATATTTTTTAAACATTCCTTCTCCAGTAGCCAGCAAACCATCGATATCCTAACAAAACTTGCCAAAATCTCTGTTTTCTTCTTTTCCTCTGTGTTCTCTGTGCTCTCTGTGGTTCAAAAAAAAAAATCCTGCCTAAATTGCGATTATTAATGATACCATAAACACGATAAATTACTATAGATAAATTATGAAATTTCCCCCGACGCTCTCGGTAATAGCTGCATTTTTAATGGCTAGCTGCAATATCCAACCCCAAAAAATCAACCAGCAAACCAACACACAGCCTACAGAAAGTCGTAGCTTGCGGGGCGGGACGCCATCGCCAATTGCAGCCCCTGTTCCCGCCCAACCCAAGTCTGAGATCAAAGAAGCCAAACTAATTGCTGTCGGTGACATTATGATGCACAGTACCCAAACGCGATCGGGCTACGACGCAAAAAAGCAAACATACAATTTTGACAATTTCTTCACACCAGTTAAAAGTATCCTGTCAACAGGCGATTGGGTAATCGGAAATCTCGAAACACCTTTAGCGGGGTCCGATGCGGGCGGATATACGGGATATCCGCTATTTAACGCACCGGCTCAATTAGCGGATGCTGCTAAAAAAGCTGGATTTAATATCTTGACAACTGCCAACAATCATGCTTTAGATCGTGGAGAAAAAGGAGTAATTAGGACGATCGCCAATCTGAGCGATCGCAAAATTGCCTCAACAGGAACAGCCACATCTACCGCCGAGGCTTCACGCACTTTAATCAGCACCAAAAACAACATTTCACTAGCCAAGCTAGCCTACACCTACGGCACCAACGGCATTCCCATACCCAAAGGCAAAGATTACTTAGTTTCCCTAATCGACGAAAAAAAGATAGTCAAAGATATTGCCAAAGCCCGCAAACAAGGAGCAGATATTATCGCAATTTCCCTGCATTTTGGCAACGAATATCAGCGACAGCCAAACACCCAACAAAAACAATTAGTTGAAAACCTATTAAAAGCCGGTGCAGACATCATTCTCGGCAGCCATCCCCACGTCGTCCAACCTTACAAAATTTTTAACTTTCCCGGCAAAAATGGCAAAACCCGCAAAGCTGTAGCCATTTATTCAATGGGAAACTTCATTTCCGGTCAGAATAAAAAATATACAGACTTAGGCGTGATTTTGCAAGTAAATATTCGCAAAAAATTTCCCGAAAAAACCACAGAAATTACCGATGTAAAAACACATCCTACTTGGGTACACCGCTATACTTTGAACAATAAAACTAACTATCGCGTTTTGCCATTAGAAACAACAGTTAGCCAGAAAAAAGATGCACTGCTAGCAACTTCACAGTATCCTGTTTTAGCAAAATATTTGCAGGATATGAACAATCATCTTAACTCTTTGAATACTCAGCAGAAATCAGAGTAATTGGTAATTGCGCTTCTGCTCCCTCTTCCTTCGCGTCCTACCCTACCCTTCACCGAACCCCTGCGGGGAACGGGAACGGCTTCGCCGAACGCGTCTTCGCGGTTCAATTCAATTCAACTGCTAAATTAGCCAATAAATCGCCCCTTAAAAATCAGCAACCTGCTCAACAGCGGGAATCTGCTGGCGCTGCACCATCACAACCGGAATTCCCAGTTCCCTAGCCGCAGCAATTTTAGCATAAGTAGCATTGCCACCGCTGTTTTTGCTAACAATTGGATCAATTTGATATTCTAATAGTCATTGCCGCTCGTCTTCCAATCAAAACGACTCCTTGCTAATAACAATTTACCGTTAGGAACAGGAGTATTTAGTGCAGGAGGCTCGATCGCCCGCATCAAAAACCAAATAGTCACTGATGTAGGGTGCGTCAATCGATTTTAGATTTTCGATTTGAGATTTTAGAGGCGACCCCACGGATAAATGCTCTTTCTTGAGGATTTTAGATTTTCGATTTGGGATTGATTCCACGGATAAATCACGTGGCGGGTACCATCAATAAATTCCTGGTCAGGGAAAACGATATTACCCGAAAGCAGGGCACGGTAGTGCGGTTTCCCTACAAATCCGGCGATCGTTACATCCGATCCGTGCGATCGGGCGATCGACAAAATTGCTGTAGGGAAACGGCACTACCGTTTCCTGACTGCCGTTTTCTTACCCGCAGTTTTTTTAAAGTCGCATAAATTTTCAGTAAATACCGATCTACACACTCGCCAAACCCAAAGTTAAAATATACCCAATAAAAAATAGCTTCTCCTAGCTGTTTTTTGGGCCAGCTAAATATCAGGGAGTGCATCTACGTGTCAATAAATAAAACGCTCAAAGGCAGAGCCACTACACCTGCCCCAGGTTTTACCATGATTGAGCTATTGATAATTATTTTAATCATAGGAATATTTTGTGCGATCGTCGCCCCCTCTTGGCTAATGTTTATCAACAACCACCGTTTAACCCACATTCCGCAGTTCTGGCTTTGATGACTAAGGATTTTCATACCTTCACTGTAGGAAAAATATCTGTGC
>NZ_JAUBTR010000073.1:18034-32740 GCF_036705045.1 Microcoleus sp. BR0-C5 | reverse complement strand
TTAGTTGTCCTAACCGATAAGTTAGGCTAACCGTCCCTAGATATTTCTATCCATTTGAGTTAAACGAATCGCACTGAGCCGTATTTATTATAAAAGTTCTCTAAGAGAGCTTCTCCGCCTTTAATCGTTCCCTCGTATTTCCCTTTCCACTCGCTGTAGTCTGTTTGCCAAGAGTCAATCTCCGCTTTGTAGCTATCAACTTTTTCCTGATAAGTACCGAACTCAGCGGGATTGTCCGGCGCTTTCCCAGGATCTTGTGGCTTCGCGGGTTCGGTTTGGTCGATTACAGGATCATATTTACCCTTGATTCCGGGAAACTTGCAAGTCTTGAATAGTTTTTCTCCCAGACACTCGCAGCGGTTTTTATTGTCAGTTTGCGACAATTTATTGCGATCGTCCTTGCTTAACTGCCAGCATGGATCGTCAACAATGTTACTCCCCAGATTACTCTGGATCCAGAAGTGTTGAATGATAGGAAAAGATTGCTAAAATTGGCCCAAAAATGTATAATTGCAGAGTTATAAATTATTAATAATCAACTGAAATGCTATTTTCTAACTTCCCCAAAATTGTCAAACGGTATCTCGCCCATTTACCCAAAGATGATTATCCAGTTTTAGATAGCTTCACATTTGTCTCCTGCTGGCTAGGGTTTAGTTTTGACCAAAGTCTGGATACTATGCGTTCCCTATTTTCCCGTTTAAACAGTCGAGATATTTCCCTAGATATATCAACTTTTTCCAAGGCTAGTAAGCAGAGAAATATTGATGTTTTTGTAAAAATATTTTAAAGATTACAAGCCGATATAAAACGTCAATTAATTAACAAAGATTGTCTCAGCTTATTCCCTTTAGATTCAACGATAGTTACCTTGACAAGTAAATTACTATGGCAACAGGAATACCATCAAGTAAAATTATTTGCTGGAACGGACAATGAACGGGGAATAATTGATGGAGTACACATTCATTTTGGCCAAGGTCATGACGCCGTGAGCATGGAGATAAAACTGTAGCAGCCACACCTCAAAATGGAGTCGCTGTAATGGATAGAGGTTTTTCGAGTTCGGAACGCGTTCAAGCATTAATGAAACAAGAAAATCAATATTTTGTACTACGAATTAAGAATAATTCTACTATCAACATGAAGGAGGATGGAACTTATGAAGTGTGGAGTGACAAACGAAAAGTTCAAGTAAGATTAGTGACTTTTTCAGATTTAGAAACACGAACTGAATTTAGGTTTGTCACTAATTTACCTGAATCAGGAGAATTAGCATACACCAATGAAGAAATTGGAGAAATTTATCGCAGACGATGGCAGATTAAATTGCTGTGGAAATTCTTAAAAATGCATTTAAAACTGGCTCGTATAATTACTAAAAATACTAAGGGAATCAAGATCCAAATCTATGCCTGTTTGATTTGTTATTTATTGCTTCAGTTAGTTGAACTTCCTGATAAAATTGGAAATAAACTCTTAGACAAATTACGATATTTACAGGCTTTTATGTGTGAGAAAATCAGCTATATTCACTGGTTTAAGGAACTTGTTTTCAATTGCTGAAATCAGCATTTTATAGGATTCGTATGTCTATTTTCAGAATCCTATCAATAAGCGTTCAACACTTCTGCTCTGGGTCAACAGCGACTCAAAAGACCATTTGGTAATGGTGATTTGGTTGACGAGGCGGCCAGGAGCCCCAAGAGCGTCGATGGATAGCATCCCGCCACCAAAGGTAATTTGCGGGACGAGAAAGATGATAGTCAGCAGCGGTGCGATATTTTGGTTCGGTGAAAGAGCTGATACAAATAGGCCCATCATCATGCCTGCGATCGAGGCGAGGAATAGGGTGACGTACATCCCTGTTAACGCTTCCGTCCCCCCTGGCAAGTCGATCGCCAAGTTTTTAAACAGCAAAAAGACAGCAGCTTGATACAAAGCCAAGAGAATGCCTACCCAAACTTTCGACAAAATGTAAGGGATGATTTGCAGCCCGATCATCCGTTCCCGGCGGTAGATGTCGTTTTCTTTGACAATTTCCCGCATGGTGGCGAGGCTGCCTACCATCACAGCAATGAGAGCTGTGACAAAGAGCATAGTAATTGCCTGACCTGCATCTCCTGTTTCGAGGCTAAATAAGTCGCGCTTCCAAGTAACAAAATCTAGCAGCCCTAGAGTAGGAGCAACGGCCAGCATTAAAAATAAACCGGCTTTGTCCTGTATTAATATTGCTAGATTTCTTTGGGACAAAATGGCAAACTCTCTGATCGCCGAAACCCGCTTAGCTCGATGAGCTAACGGTTGTTTAGCAGGGGGGGGTGCAATTCGCCAGCGACGGCTGGTGGTCGCGATAGCTGCCGCTCTACTACATATTTTTGATAATGGGAAGACTGCAGGTAGCGCTGTTGCCAGTAGTCCGGTGACTCTTCCCGCTCTACTTTTCGGTAAATTTCATTGAATTTCTGCACGCCAAAGTAGGTAGTGGCGTCTTGTGGTGGGCCGCAGTAAGCTACTCTGCCACCTGCTGCCATGAAGATTACCAAGTCGCAGAGGGTGACATTTTCCGTGGCGTGGGTGATCAGCAAGACGGTGCGGCCTTGGTCTGCCAGTTGTCGCAAGAGCTGCATGATTTCGAACTCAGTGCCGGGGTCTAGTCCAGAGGTGGCTTCATCAAGGAAGAACAAGCTGGGTTTGGTGAGCAGTTCCACGCCGATCGATACTCGCTTGAGCTGACCTCCGCTGAGGGCCTTGACTTGCACGTCTTTGCGATGAGTCAGCCCCAAATCTTCCAACACTTCTTTGACGCGCTGCTTCCGTTCCGCCGGCCGGGTGTCCGCAGGCATCCGCAGTTGGGCGGCGTAGTCGAGGGCTTGCTCAACTGTCAATTCCAGGTGGATGATGTCTTTCTGGGGAACGTAGCCGAGTTCGTTGCGGTAGGCGTTGAAGTTCTTGTACAGGTCAACCCCGTTGACAAGGACGGAGCCGCTGGTAGCGGGCCGGAAGCCGTTGAGGGCATCGAGGAGGGTGGACTTGCCACCGCCGCTGACGCCGGCTATCACCACAAATTCCCGCGCCTTAATGCTCAAGGAAATATCATTCAGCAGTTTCGTGCCTTTCCCCACAACTTTAGTCAGGTGGACAGCATCAAGCCGCAGGTTGCCTTCTTCGTTATAAGTGGCGAAAGTTTCATCGAAATTGAAGACAAAACGGCACGGGCCGATGCGGATGCTGTCATTGACTTTCATTACCCTTTCTTCTTTAACGGCTCGGCCGTTGACATAGGTGCCGTTCGTCGAGTTCAAATCTTTGATGATGACCGAGCCGCTTTGCCGTTGCAAGCGAGCGTGGAAACGAGAAACGGATGGGTGTCCTATCGCCGTGTCGTTTTGCGAATCCCGCCCTATTGTCAGGCTTTGGCGGCCGCGCATATCGATCTGGCTGACGAAGACTGTTTCATTGCCAAGCAGGTGTTTGGCGGCAACTGTGACCTGTTCATCTAAAGGTTTTTGAACTGCAACAGCCGTGGGTTCTGGAGCGTTTGCCTGAACGATCGAGCGCAATTCGCTATTGCCAATGCTGATGGTGTCGCCGTTTGCTAGGAAGTGAGGAATGTTCGGTTGGAGCAGGATGTTGTTGACGCGAGTGCCGTCAGTGCTGCCGAGGTCTGTAATTTGATAGCGATCGCCTTTTCTACTGATTTGAGCGTGTTGGCGTGACACCAGGGGGTCATTAATGACTAAATCGCTGTTGGTAGCACGCCCGATAGTTACGACTTCAGTATTAACTGAGTAAGCTGTTGTGCATTTAAATTGTATATTTCGAGTCCCCATCAAAAATCGTCAAATCCTCTCCCCCTCTCCTCTTCTCCCCCTCTCCCTCTCTAATACCATAGGCAATCTAGATGCAACACAGCTTATTCCCAGACAGGCTCGCTACCCTTGTGAATTTTTAAAATTGCTGGCGATACAAGCATAGAGAGCTATTTTCATTAATCTTATATCTTTTATCTCACACTGCCACTGACTTTTGTCAAAGATGTTTCTCTTCTTAACTATCCGGCGCTGTTTAAGAAAAATTAATATTTTTAATCTAAAAAGTGGTAAAAAATGTAACATACAGCTTAGCTACGGTAGCTAGAACTTGTGAGTGTGAGGAGCGAGCATGAAAGCAAAATATTTATTATTGTACAGCATCTGGGGAATCCTGTTGGCATCGCCTGCGGCAATTGCCGAAACTTCTGAGGATCTACCTTCGTTAGAGTCGCAAGGAAACGTTGCCGAAGAAGCAGCGCCACAGGTTCTTGCTGCAAGCCAAGAGCAGCTTGCGGGGGCTGCTCCAAGCAGTTTAGAACCGCTTAGGGGAGATCGGGAAGTCAGGAAGCAAAAATCGAGCAGTCCTCCTAAATTTGCCGATCGCGGTGTCGCCGAGGCGCGATCGGCAAACCTGATGAGCGGAGAACATATCGTCCGCGACGATCGCCCTGTCGAGTCACCGCAAATCCTTGAAGCAGCAGGGAATAGCAACCGGGCGGGATCGCCTGCCGATCGGGCTTTAGAAACCGACGAGATCAAGCCAGCCCTAGAATCATTAATATCGGAGCCTAAAGTCGCTGTTACTGGCAATAACCAATTACAATTGTCTCCAACAATACCAAACACTTCATCCAATACGCCCCCTGTTACGGTTAATAACCAAGCGGATCGGGCTTTAGAAACAACCGAGACAAATCCCGACATAGAATCAGTAAGATAAGAGCCTAAAATTGCTGTTACCAACAATAACCAATTACAATTGTCTCCAACAATACCAAACACTTCATCCAATACGATCGCAGCAACACCTTCTGACTCCCGGAAAAATCAACAACCAAAATTTCAAACAAGTGCAGCAGCAACAGCCATTGCTCAATCCTTAAAGGATGCCCCGCTCGGCACGCCGAGACCTGTAAATGAGGTAGTTCAAGAAACAGGAAACAATTCAGCCTCCAACTTAATGAGGCAAGTAACATCTGTTTCCCAACTCTCAGACGTAAAGCCCACAGACTGGGCTTTTCAAGCCCTGCAATCGCTGGTTGAGCGTTACGGCTGCATTGCTGGCTACCCCGACGGTACTTTCCGAGGCAATCGAGCACTAACTCGCTACGAATTTGCCGCTGGATTGAATGCTTGCTTAGACCAAATTAGAACCCAAATTGGAGCCAAGACAGCCGATTACATCACCAAAGAAGACTTAAGCATCGTGCAACGGCTGCAAGAAGAATTTGCAGCGGAACTAGCAACCCTGCGCGGCCGAGTTGACTTGCTAGAAGCGCGGACGACAGAGTTAGAAGCAAATCGTTTTACCAGTGGCACGACAATTTTTGGCGGAGAAGCGATCTTCGGGCTGTCTCAAGCGTGGGGCGGGAACCCCCCAGGCGAAGGCAAATCCAACCTCGCCTTCACAAACTTGGTGCGGCTGCAAACTGTCACTACCTTTACAGGAAAAGACAGGCTGCGAATCGAACTGCAATCAGGGAATTTCCGAGGCCGAGGCTTTGCCGAACCTAGCGCCCTCAACACCTTTACTTCCCTGCTATCCTTTCAGTCAGATACCGCCAACCAAATCCAGCTCTCAATGGTAGAGTACCGCTTTCCCGTCTTGAACGATCGCATTGTTCTCACCCTCCGCCCCGCAGGTTTTAACCTCAGCAGCGTCCTCACCGCCAACTCGCCCTTCTATGACAGCGGCCGAGGAGCCATTTCCCGCTTCGGAGAAGCCAACCCCATCTTAAAAATCGGCGACTTAGATACAGGCGTAGGGATGGACTGGCTGATCGGACGCCGCTTCCGCTTGCAGTTAGCTTACGGCGCGAGAAATGGTAGCAGTCCCAGCCAGGGAGCGGTATTTGGCAAAGACAACTGGGTGGCCGGCGGACAATTTTTATTCCTATTAGGCAATAGCGCCCAAACTGGTTTGACCGTCATCTACGGTTCATCTCCCAACGGCCGCTTGGGAACCTTTACAGGCAGCGGCGCGGCTGACGCTTCTGGATTCATCAACCAGCGCTCAAATATCGGCGCTGTCGGCGGCAGTTTTCAATGGCGCGTTACCCCTCGCTTCATGTTCGCCACTTGGGGCGGTCTTATGGGCGCTTATGCCTCCAAAACTCAATCCGGCGCTGTCAGCACGACCTTTGCCACTGCTTTAGGATTTCCTGACCTGATCCAGCAGGGAGACTTGCTGGGGATCGTAGTCGGCCAGCCGCCCAGTTTGGTGCAGTACGAGGATTTTTCTGCATCCACTGGGTTGCCGGGAGGCAAAGATTTTTAACTGCACGTTGAAGCTTTCTACCGCTTCAACCTCAGTGATTCTGTTTCGGTCACGCCCGGTTTCTTCTTAGTGACAAACCCTGGCAATTTTGCCAGCAACAACACGATCTATATCGGCACAATCCGCACGACTTTCAGATTCTAACTGTTACTGTAGTAGTTAGCTGCTAACTCGCAAAAGAGGAAAATTTAATGGCAACTCAACAAAAAATTACGCGCATTTTAGCTGGTGGCAGCCTCTGGGTGTTGCCTGCTGCTTTTAGCTTCCTCAGTTTAAGTTGCGTAGCACCAACAAATGCGGTCGAAACTGCACAGCAAAATGCAACCAGCTTTTTAATTGCACAAGCAACCGAAACTAAACCTGCGGCATCTCGCTCTCGACCAAGGACTGCTTTTTTTGAAGAAGAGAGGAGGCCGAGGTTTGGATTTGGCGACTTCCTGAACTCTGCCTTGGATGGGGCAGACAATGCTTTCTCTGGCGATTCAGTGCAGAATTCTCCCATTACCCTGGAGCCTCTGTCTGGAGTTTTCACGACAGGCCTTAACGGCACCCTCACAGTGGGTATTAATGATAGTCGCCGGACAACTAACCACCCGATAAATAATCCTGCTTTCTTGAACGGCTCTTTTATCAGCACTGACGGCACTAACCTGCAATTTTCTAATGTCATTTCCGGTTCTAGTCCCCAAAGAGGAACTTTGAACGTAAATGGTACGATCTTGATTAATGGCGTGCCAAATCCTGTCATCGGTGTGAGGGAATACAGCGCCAGCGGTAACGAAAATAATGGTTTTGTTAGCGCCACCGTGCAGTTAGTCGATCCGAATAACCCGTCGCAAGCGATTTTTATCCAAGTGCCAGCGAGTCGAAATTCTGGCGATAGAAATACTGCAAGGGCCCTGCTAACCGGTCAATCGGCCGCCCAATTGACCGCTAAGCGGATCGAGAAAATAGAGCCGGGAAAATGCCTTTGCAGTGGCATCGGCATTATTCCAGGCTAGTAAGTTAAAAAACATTTAGTTTATAGGGTGCGTCAGACGAGGTTATACAACGACTATCGAGGATGGATGGTTCTGATGCACCCTGCTTTATGTGCCAGTTGTGTAAGTTTTAAATTAGCTAACTTAATGAGGAAATGTGAATATGTTGTCTATCAAACTGATAGTGGGACAACTTTTGGCTGGCCTCGCCATAGGAGTCCAAGCAATGCCTGCTATGGCGGAACTTTCCCCACCGGAAATCAATTCCATCGCCCGACAGACAACGGTACTGATCGCGCCCGGGCTCACCCCGGAGTTGCGTCGGGACTTGGAGGAGAACCGCAATAACCCGTTAAAGAAGGGAGAAGGGTGGAACCCAGGATCAGGGGCGATCGTGGCTCGCGAAGGGAATAAATACTACGTTTTAACAGTCGCTCACAACTTCTTGCAGAGGTACTTAGATACTCCAGATTTCTGGCAGAACTCTGGCGGGATTCCCTTCTACGGTATCCGTACTTGGGACGGCGAAGTTCACAAAATCGAAGGTGTCAATGACGGCAGGGGTTGTCCGCTTAGGGGCATCGCTGAGGCGCGATCTCTGATCCGATTCGGCTGTCGCGATCGCTTCGACCCCGGTACAGAAACCGTCAATCGCAATGGTGGTGAAGATAATGTCAAAGGCATCGACTTAGCCATCATCAGTTTTACCAGCCCCAAAAACTACGCCGTTGCTTCTCTAGGAGATGCCAGCACAGTCAAAATTGGCGATCGGGTTTACATTTCCGGCTGGCCAGATCCCGAACTCGAGCAAGCTCAAGCCGGCCAAAGCGTCCGCCCGGTTTCCCGCAGGCAGAGGCGTTTAGCATGGGGATCTGTGGGGGCGAAACTCTCGCCTGATACAAGCAACCAAGGCTACAGCATCTTTTACACCGACTGCACTCGCGCTGGGATGAGTGGCGGGCCTGTATTTGACAAAGACGGCCGTCTTGTCGGCAATCACGGCCTGGGCAGCAGCAACAAGCAACTGTGTGGAAACGAGGGCAGTGCTGACAGTTTCTTGCAATCGAGCGATCGCCCGGATGCGCCCGGACAAATGCCTGACACCAACAGTTTGAGGCAGAGGTTTAGCGGTTCGCAGCAAGTCAATCAAGCGATCGAATTGACCCAGCAGAGCAGACTGCGTTTACCCTTCAACTTGCAAATGCCTAATGTTGAGTTGATTAATAGAGGGTTGGCTGGTCAAGCCGTTCAAGTCCCTTTTGGCAGCAGCGGTCGCGTCGAATTTGACATTGCCGCCGATCGCACTTCAGGCGCATTTGACGATCCCAGCGATGTTATCCCCGACATTTACAAGGAATATTCCTCCTTTTCTGGACTGGGTAGTCGTCTGAGAGACGGAGTACCCTCCGGCGGGTGCGGCACTATTTTGCTAGGAGAACCGTGCCCGTGAGGAAGGTAGCAGAAGGAAACTTAAAACTTCTGCTCTCTCCCTTACCTCTAAGCTTCTGTGCCAATCCCTTGCCTGCTACCAAACCAAACCGCCTGACGGTGAGGCGTTGGGGGCAGGAGCGTCGGGACTGGCTGCTGCACCAACACCTTCAACCACCGTGTTATTGAGGAATTGCTTGAAGTCAATGTAAACAGCGCTGGGTTCGTCTTGGCTTTCATAGAGAGGGCCGCTCGCGCCAGCGCGGATGTTGAACAAGCGTTGTACTGTGTCTCCAGCATTCGACCCCGGTTTGAGGGTAAATAGTACATTAGCGCCACTACAGGGACGCCCGCTAGCCTGTGCCGCGCACACCACCGCTTGCCCGTTCACGTAACCGCTGGCGATGAAGTTGAGTTGCCCGGAGTTGTAAAAATTCTGGAAGCGGGCAGAAACCTCCTGGCAGCGTCTTTCCGGCGTGAACCCACCCCCGCTGAAATAATCAGAGAACCAGCGGATCACTGGGACTTGCCCTCGCGTCGTGACAGCATAAGTTGTGGGCAAACCGTTAGCGCCAGAAGCGCAAATAAAGCTTGTCCGTTGTATTGGGGCGGGTTGCGCGGCAAGAGTTTGTTCTGGGTCGATCGGCGGGTTGCTGGAAGTAGCACCCAGGGGAATCAGACCCGGTGGCAGGAGTACCCTGTCAATCCTGACAATCACCCCATTTTTTGCTAACAGTGGCAATTCTCTAGCAGTAGCGTCGTTGATAATTACTTGAGTGGCGCTAGAGCTAGCACTAACTTTGACTGTCGTGCCGTCTATGGTTTTGAGTTCTCCACTTATGAGGTCGCTCTCACTGATTTCGCCCGGAATGACGTGATACCTGATAATTCTTTGCAGCAGTTCTCGGTTTTCTGGCCGCAATAATTTTTCCAACATCCCTGGGGGCAAGGCAGCAAACGCTTCCTCTGTCGGTGCGAGAATGGTAAGCTGATTATTTCCTGACAGCAGGG
Source organism: Microcoleus sp. BR0-C5 (assembly GCF_036705045.1). Taxonomy (NCBI): domain Bacteria; kingdom Bacillati; phylum Cyanobacteriota; class Cyanophyceae; order Oscillatoriales; family Microcoleaceae; genus Microcoleus; species Microcoleus sp. BR0-C5. Next base: position 23,009 of record NZ_JAUBTR010000073.1, on the reverse strand, counting down.
GGATTAAGTTCGCTTTCTGCAAGAAGGCCGTAAAAGTTATTAGATTGCGGTTTTTGCTTAGCCCCTCAACTAAAGTTAAAGTGGGACTATCCTGTGATTCGTAGGCAGCGCCCCGGTTGAAAAAGCGATAATAAGGGTAAAACCGCTGGGCAAATGCGGCTGAGAAACTATCGAGTGCGATCACCCCTGCGAGTCCGACAATGACTGCTAACCTGTTAAAATTACCTGTACGCTTTAGCCTATTCATAAACATATTCTCCGTTTAATACATTAAACTTTGATAAAGCCTTGCCTGACTGTATTGCTTTAATTTCTCTCATTTATGTGTCGTTATTCACCTGCCGTTAGTGGCAAGTGGAGTTTTTTGACAGGTTCTATCTCATATAATATCTTTAGTAGGTAATAGATGGCAAGGGGACATCAAAAGTTATCCTTACTGCCAAAGTACACCTCTGGCGCTCTGGACTAAATGCTCAATCTCAAATAGAAACTCGCTTAGGTCAAACACCATGCAAGGGACAATACTAGGTGGACGCTACAAAATTATCCGGCGGTTGGGAGGCGGGGGCTTCGGTGAGGCTTATCTAGCTGTTGACACGCAGTTACCGGGAACTCCCCAATGCGTCGTCAAACAGCTCAAGCCTCAAACTGCCGACTTAGCCACAGCGCGGCGCCTATTTGACCGAGAAGCGACTACTCTGCACAAGTTAGGGCAAGGCCACGACCAGATACCGCGCCTGTTTGCCCACTTTGAAGAAAATGAAGAATTTTATCTGGTAGAGGAATATTATGAAGGCGAGACGCTAGGCGAAGAACTCCAGCGTTTGCAGCGTTTCAGGGAACCGCAGGCGATCGCCCTGTTGCAAGATATCCTGTCTATCCTCAAGTACGTCCACAGCCACAACGTCATCCACCGAGACATTAAACCGTCCAACATCATCCGGCGTAAGCGAGACGGAAACTTAGCCCTGATTGACTTTGGCGTTGTCAAACTCATTAACAGTTCCAACCGGCCAGCGATCGAGACAAACGCTCAAACTGTTGCCGTCAGCACTTATGGCTATACGCCTCCGGAACAACAAAACGGCCATCCCCGCCTGAACAGCGATATCTACGCCTTGGGCGTCACAGCAATTAAAGCTTTGACGGGAAAAGACATAAGGGATTTACAGATTAATTTGCACAACTGGCGGGAGCAAGTGCAGGTGAGCGACGAGCTGGCAGCGATTTTGGATAAAATGGTGCGCTTGGAGTGTCAGCAGCGCTACCAGAGCGTTGAGGATGTGGTGGGCGACTTAGAGGCGATGGTAGTGGAATTCAACCAGCCCACGCAAATGCGGGAAACTCAGGCGCGGGAAACCCAGGCGCGGCCAACTCAGGCGCGGCCAACTCAGGCGCGGGAAACAGCGCTCCGCCCCGCTCCGACTCCAGCGTCGGCGCCGATTGCCTCAACTAAGGGGTTTGCTTTTAAACCCTGGCACTTAGTGGCGATCGCAGGTGTCGTTACTGCTGCGTTATTGGGCGGGTGGAAGCTCTACGAACCCAATTTTTACTGGCAACAAGCTAAGCAACAGCTAGATAAGTACCAACCAGAAAAAGCCTTAGACACCTTTCAGAAACTCATTGACAGCAAACCCAATGACCCCCAAGCTTGGAAGGGCAGGGGAGATGCGCTCCTAGCTCTCGCTCGGTATGAAAGATCCCTCAGTGCCTATGACAAAGCGCTGCAACTCCAGCCGAACGATGCCAAAACATTAAACAAAAAAGGCGAAACGCTTTATGAATTGCAGCGCTACCAAGAAGCGCTAGACACTCACGAGCAAGCGCTCAGAGCTGCTGATAACGACCCCGAAGCCTGGTATGGCAAAGGCAGAGCTTTCATTGGCTTGAAGCGCTACGAAGATGCTCTTACTGCCTTTGACAAAGCGCGGGAAATTAAGCCTCAGTCCCCCTCAGTTTGGTACAGCAAAGGTATCGCCTTAGAGTATTTGAATCGGCGGCCAGAAGCGCTCAAAATTTATGAGGAGGCAGTGGCAACTTACGACGAACAGCTTAAAGCGAACCCTAATAATTTGAAAGGCTGGGTCGAACGGGGTTCTGTGCTCAGCAAGTTGGGGCGCTTCAACGATGTACTCGACTCTGCAGAAAAAGCGCTGAAAGCTAACCCCGACTTCTATCCGGCACTGGTACTCAAAGGCAATGCGCTGCGCGTGACAGGGAAGGCAGATGAAGCCCTGCAAGCTTATAACAAAGCCCTGGAAATCCGCCCGGACGATTATTTGACGCTGCACAACCGAGGAACGTTACTAGCAGAAAAAGGAGATTTTATACAAGGGATTAAATCCTTTGATAAAGCCCTAGAAATTCGGTCAAGCTTCTCTCCGGCTTGGGTCGATCGCGGCATAGCTTTCAGCCAAAATAACCAACAAAAAGAAGCAATCGAATCTTTTGACAAAGCGCTCAGCTATGCACCAAAAGACGCTCAAGCGCTAGTAGGTAAGGGAATTTCACTGAGTGCGCTGAACCGAAATGAGGAAGCGCTAGCTGCTTTTGAAAAAGCCAAAGATATCGAGCCCAATGACCCCTTTCTTTGGGCGAACCGAGCTGCTGTTCTAGAGAATTTAAAACGGAATGATGAAGCGCTAAAATCCTATGACGAGGCAATAAGGCTTAAGCCTGACTTCCAAGCAGCGAGTGAGGCGCGGAAAAAGTTGCGGCAGAAGTTATGAGGCGAAAAAAGTGACAGGCAATCTTGCAGCTAGCTGCATTCGCCAGGTACGAATTGTGAGAAAATCTGCTGTTGGCGCAGATGGGTATTTCGCCGCGATGGCAAATCGCCGGCGTAGGCATCGCGCTGATGCTTGATCTAGCCGAATATTTGTTTAGTTAAACCCGTTTTTCAACAGGCAGGATAGATAGATGATAGTGGCAATGACAGGGGCGACTGGTTTCCTTGGAAGCAATCTCCTTTTTGAGATTTTTAAGCAAAATTTTACTCAATTAAATCGGTTAAAAATCTTTGCTTTGGGACGAGCTAAAACTGCTGAGCAGTTGGGGGAATCCCTGGAAAAATTGATGGCTAATGATGGCAGGAAATATTTGGGTTTGAGTCAAGAAGAATATGAGCAAAAATTGCAACCTATAGTCAAACAGTGTATCATCCCAATTCCTGCTGATTTAACTCAGGATAATTTGGCTTTATCACTGCCTGAATTAAGCAACTTAAAGCAAGCTAAAATAGACTTTTTCTTTCATGTTGCCGCTCTCACAGATTTAAGGTGCGATCGCAGCGTTGAATTTTCATGCTCAGAAATCAACGTTAAGGGTACTCAAAGGGTTTTAGACTTAGTTTCAATCCTAAATCTGAGAGAATTTATTTATATTGGAACAGCATTTAGTTGCGGAATGGAAGTAGGTAAAATTCAACCAGATTCGATCAATACAAATAATTTATTTCGCAATCCTTATGAATCTTCCAAACTTAAATCGGAATTGTTAGTGAGAGATTATTTCAGAAATAAAGCAATGAAGTTTAGGGTCTTTAGACCTTCGGTTCTAGCTGGGAGGCTGATCGAGAGACCAATAGGTACTACTAAAAAATTTGACGTTTTTTATAGTATTCCTGCCTTTATTGTTAAAAATAAATATGAAAGCGTGAACTCTTTAAATAAGTTATATAGTGAAATTGTAGAAATGCCCCTGCGAGTTCACCTAAATTATAACAGCGGACTTAATATCGTTCCCGTAGATTATGCAGTGAAAATTATCTATGGCGCTTGCATTCACAGTGATCCCTCAACTTTTTACCACATCGCTAATCTCCAACCAATTCCGCATATAGAATATGGCAAGTGGATGCTAGAGGCGATCGCGGTTAAGGGCTGCATTCCCAGCCCCGAAGAACCAACCAATAAAAACTCATTGGAAAAACTTTACTATAGGACTGTTGGAAGAGTTTTGCAGCCGTATATGCTGTCTGAATCAATGGATTTTCAAACTGACAATTTGAGAAGTTTGGAAAACAAGCTTAATATAGAATGTCCGCCTATCAACAAAGATAACTTTATGAAATTGATGGACTTTGCCAAGCAGCAGTATTTTGGCTTAAATCTCACTTAAGTTTTCAGTGTAAACAGGTATTGACGGGAAGCAAATAATCGGCAAAAGCATTCAGGGAATTGTTATATCAAAATCATTCCGGCTACGCCGGGAATTGAGATCATTTAGGAATGTTATATTTAGTTACATAAGTTCCCAAAAAAGTCCTTGACAATAGGATATATATATATATAATTAAAGAAAATTATCTGCCATAGCTGGCATTTCCGAAGCAATCACATGGTAGTTTAGGTGTAAGTGAGGAGTTATGGTGAGAGCAAAGCATTTTTTATTGGCTGTTGGGGTATTTTTGTGGGCTGCACCGGTGGCTGCGTCCGAGGTGGCAAGGAGTACAGAAGCAACGCCTGGGGCAACTGCAAGTGGTGATAAAGATATTGTAAAAACAGGGGAAATTGCCACCGCTTCCAGCAGCTATTCAGGGAGGATAACTGCAATTGAAGATGTTTTAATCGACCCGTCCAAGGCTCAAGTAGAACATCAGGAAGTCAGAGAAAGTGGCAGCAGCAACGCTGACGATTCCTTGACATCTGCGATCGCGCCGAGTGCTAACTCGATCCTATCTCAGGAACTGCCAAACAATGCAGCCCCAGCTACAGTTTCCCTGCCGTCGAATAGCACAGAACCTAGTGCAGTTTTCCCCCTCACGACCACGCCGAGTGCTAACCCGATCCTATCTCAGGAACTGCCAAACAATGCAGCGCCAGCTACAGTTTCCCTGCCGTCGAATAGCACAGAACCTAGTGCAGTTTTTCCCCTCACGACCACGCCGAGTGCTAACTCGATCCTATCTCAGGAACTGCCAAACAATGCAGCGCCAGCTACAGTTTCCCTGCCGTCGAATAGCACAGAACCTAGT
>NZ_JAUBTR010000073.1:14534-17934 GCF_036705045.1 Microcoleus sp. BR0-C5 | reverse complement strand
GCAGTTTTTCCCCTCACGACCGCGCCGAGTGCTAACCCGATCCTATCTCAGGAACTGCCAAACAATGCAGCGCCAGCTACAGTTTCCTTGCCGTCGAATAGCACAGAACCTAGTGCAGTTTTTCCCCTCACTCAAGTCAATGTCCAAGCAAATGGGACAGCCAATGATGGGATGCGACAGGTAACATCTGTGTCTCAATTGTCAGATGTTCAGCCTACAGATTGGGCGTTTCAAGCGCTACAATCTTTAGTAGAAAGGTATGGCTGCATCGCGGGCTATCCCGACGGGACTTTTCGGGGAAATCGCGCCTTAACCCGCTATGAATTTGCCGCTGGTTTGAACGCTTGTTTAGACCAAGTTACCAAGCAAATTGGCGCGAATACAGCTAATTTAATTACAAAAGAAGACTTGGCAATTCTGCAAAAACTGCAAGAAGAATTTGCGACTGAATTAGCAAGTTTGCGGGGGCGAGTCGATGCTTTAGAGGCGCGGACGGCCGAGTTGCAGGCCAATCAATTTTCTACTACAACTATCCTGGGGGGAGAAGTGATTTTTGGACTGGCGGCGGCCAGCGGTGGCAATCCACCGGGGAAAGGTGATAAAAATGTCATTTTCGGACACTTGACGCGCTTGCAGCTTACTTCTTCTTTTACTGGCAAAGATCGCTTTCGGATTCAGTTAGCAAGCGGTAATTTTAGTAATGGGGGATTTGCAAGTGCGGATTCCTTGGGAACCAATCAGGCGAGGCTGTCTTACCAGACGGATTTGAACAATAACATTGCCTTGGATTTGGTGGAATATCGCTTTCCGGCTTTTAGCGATCGCGTAGTGTTTACAGTTAGGCCTGTTGGCTTCAGTTTGAGCAGCGTTTTGACAGCCAACTCTCCCTATTTTGACACGGGGCGGGGTGCGATTTCCCGTTTTGCCGAAGCGAGTCCACTCTTTAAAATTGGCAACTTAGAAGCGGGGGTTGGGCTTGACTGGTTGCTGACTCGAAAACTGCGGTTGCAGTTGGCTTATGGCACGGCAAATTCTAGCAGTCCGGCACAGGGTAACGGCTTTGTGGCGAGCGATCGCAGCGCTTTAGGCGTGCAGCTTTTAGTCAAGCCTGCGGCTACAATTTCAACCGGGATTACTTACATCAATGCCTATTCCAAGAGTGGTTTTTTGGAGACTTATACAGGTAGCATTAATGCTGACACATCAGGGGGAATTAACCAGCCTTCCCAAATTAATGCTTTCGGGGGGACGCTACAGTGGCGGATTACTCCTAAGCTAAATTTTGCGACTTGGGGCGGGTGGATCAACTCGGATTCTACGAAGTCGAATGCTTTTGCTAGAACTAGGACCTATATGTTTACTTTAGGTCTGATCGATCCGTTAGGACGGGAAGGGGATTTGTTAGCATTTGTCTTTGGCCAGCCGCCCCGATTAGTGGATGGGAGGAATTTAGGTGCGGGTAAAGACCGAGACACTTCTTTGCACTTTGAACTGTTCTACCGCTTGCGGGTGAACGATAATATCTCCATTACACCGGGATTTTTTGTGGTGACTAATCCTGAGAATAATGCCAATAACAACAGCCTGTTTGTCGGGACAGTGCGGACAACTTTCAGTTTTTAAGAGAGGCAATAATGAATAAAGCGAATATCTTGTTTATCGGTTTAACTGTCGCAATGTATTGCAGTTTTGGAGGTGTTCTCAAGGCAGCTAAGGCTGGGGAAGTAGAAGTAAAAAACTCTAATTTAACAGCACAAAATCCTGCCACACCTAATGCGAAACCAGCGGGAGATCAGACAATTCCAAAGCCAAAATCTGCTTTTTTTGAACAAGAAAGAAGAACGAATGACGGGTTTACTGATTTCCTCACCGATGCGGTTGATGGAGTTAGCGATCCGATCGCGGGAACCGGAGGAGTTGGGACTGGTTTTGACGGACCGAGAATAGAGGCGGGGGTGCGGAACTCGCCCGGTTTATCTCCGTTAGGGGTGTCCTCCTTTGACCGGACTTCGGTGGTGATTCCCCGGCGGTAGAGAGGACAGTTGGGTGGGCAAATAGCCCGCCTCAAATTTCTGAAAGCGATCGCTAACTATAGCGATCCTAAATGAGTCGTAAAAAGATGTAGGGGTAGTGCTACCCCTACTCCCCGTGCCTACCCCGGCCTCATGGGGCAACCACGGGGGGTTTGCCCCTACAAGAATTACACAAATGATTTAGGATTGCTATATCAGCTTTCGGTTTGACAACCGTAAACGTTTTAAATAGGAGATAAAAATGCCTTTCAACACAGACAGCATTGGTGGCGGAATCGGCACAGATCCCGGGGCAGGTGGCATTCCCATTGGCGACAGTAACACAGTACAATCGTCGCCATCTCGCACTCCCATATCACTCAATTTTGATGGCATTGGCGACTTACAACCTGTTGCTAACTTTCTTCCTTCTACCGTCGGCGTTTCCATTTCTCCCAACGCTTTAGGAATTGTTGATTTTGCTTCAGGTGGCAGCGGAAATTTTCTGAGCACCACTGGCGGAAGAAATACAGCACTGACATACAAGGAGAGTGATTCGATTGTCCTCAATATCAATGATGGATTTACAGGTCAGCTATCCTTCAAGTATTCTTCACCCTTTTTTGACGGGCATCAAGTTAAAATTTATGACGGTTTGAATGCAACAGGAAGTCAACTAATTTCTGTACCTTTGGCTAGGACTAATGAAGGTCGCGGGTTGATTGGTGCTTACAATCCCTTCGAGCCTGTTACAATTCCTTTTAATGGCACTGCGAAATCAATTCAAATTGGCAGCAGGGCTGATAAACTTTTAATAGATGACATTCAATTAGCGGCAGGGTCAGCAAGCACTCCAACGCCAACGCCAACTCCTGCGCCAGTAACGAGAGTACCGACGCTACTATTTGCGGATGTTTCAGTGAGCCAGAATGATAGCCCAGAACCGGTTACAGTTGGCAACAATTTGACTTATACGGTGACAGTTACTAATAACAGTCCTGTCAATGCGGCGGATAATGTGGTTTTAACGGATAATTTGCCAGCCGGAGTAACTGTTGTTTCTGCAAATTCTAGTCAGGGAACTGTTACAATCAACCCTGCGGGAACAGGAAATTTGCCTCGAACAGCGTCACAAGTCACACCAGTTTCTCCTAGTGGAATTACAGCTAATTTAGGCACAATTCCGCCTAATGGCAGCGTTGTCACCACAATCGTTGTCACCCCAACGGTACCAGGCTTAATTAACAATAATGTCAGCGTCTCTACCTCAAGTTCAGATTCAAATTTAGCAAATAATAGCGATAGCGAAATTACCTTAGTCAATCCTTTTCCACCAACGCCAACGCCACTATTTGCGGATATTTCAGTGAGCCAGAATGATAGCCCAG
>NZ_JAUBTR010000073.1:0-14434 GCF_036705045.1 Microcoleus sp. BR0-C5 | reverse complement strand
CGTTGTCACCACAATCGTTGTCACCCCAACGGTACCAGGCTTAATTAACAATAATGTCAGCGTCTCTACCTCAAGTTCAGATCCAAATTTAGCAAATAATAGCGCTAGCGAAACTACCCTAGTCAATTTTTCGACAGCACCGACGTTGGCGTTAAGCATTAGCGGATTCATCTTCAACGATCTCAATGCTAACAGTCTCCAAGATATGGGCGAACCAGGCATTGCCACTGTGACAACCTTCATTGATACAAATAATAACGGTGTCCTAAATTCACCAGAGGAACCTTTCACCACTACCGATGCTAATGGAAACTTCCAATTCACCAATTTATCACCGGGTAATTATGCAGTAACGGAAATCGTACCATCTGGTTCCACAACTACCACTGGCAATCCTGTTAACGTTAACCTCACTAATAGTGATGTCACACTTTTCTTTGGCAACGCTGCGACCACTCCAACGCCAACAATAACTGCTAGCAGCATCAACACCCTTACTAACAAAGGTGTAGACAATGACACCCTAATTGGTAGCAACAGTGCTGGCATCCCAAAAGACTTCAGCAGCGACGATCTTTTCTTCTACTCTCCTAATCAAACAAAAGATATTGCAGCAGATGTTGTCGCGGGGAGCGATCGCATCTTTGTCTCGTCTGTAGGTTTTGGCAACCTCATTCCCGGTGCAATTTCCCCGAATCAATTCGCCTTGGACACCGCCGCACTTGATATCAACGTTCAGTTTATCTACGATCGCCCTAACGGTTCCCTATTCTACGATCCCGATGGCGGCGGCCGTATATCTCAAGTACAATTAGCTACACTTCTCAATTCCCCCGCCTTGAGTGCCGCCGACATTACGCTATTGTGAAGCTACCAGCATCGAAATATTACAGCGCCGTTTAACTTGTTAACAGTTAACGGTTAACTGATAACGGTTAACTCTTCCCGTTAAAAGTTAACCGTTAACTGTTAAGTCTTTAAGCTACTTGTCTTTGAACTTTTGGGCAACGAGAACCATGCCCAACATGACTGCGATTTGGAATCCCAGGATGCCCCAATTCCGAGAAACATTCACATCGAAAGTTTTGCCAAAATCTTTGTGGATGCTGTCAATGATGCCTTCTGCGTTGCCAATAGCAGACTCGCGATCGCCCTTCCACGCGCTGTACTCATCTTGCCAGCGGTTCATATCTGCTTTGTAATTGTCCACCTTTTTCTTGTAATTGTCCAACTGGCTCAAGTCATCGGGGAATTTGCCCGGATCTGCCGGTTTGGCCGGTTCAGCCTTGTTAGTAAACGGTCGATCTTTATCCTTAATTCCCGCCACTTGACAGCCCTCGAACAGTTTTGGTCCCAAGCACTTGCACTGTTCCTCCTTCTGCTTGTCCGTCAGTTTGTCCCGTTCCGATTTTGACTTGTCCCTCCAACAGGGGTCTTCGGCAATATTGTTCCCCACTTTCACGAGCGTTACCAAGGACTCAAACGACCATTTCGTCAAGGTAAAGTTGCTCACCACTTGACCGATAGGGGACAGTGCCGGTACTGGCACTGTTCCCCCCCCAAAAGTAATTTGAGGGACTAAAAACAGGATCGTCAGCATGGGAGCGATGTTTTGGTTGGGCGAAATGGCGGAAACGACCAGGCCCATCATCATGCCTGCAATGGTTGCCAAAACCAGAGTGACATACATCGCCCCCCAGTCTAGGCCGTCCGGGAAATCAATCGCCATTTTCTTAAACAGCAGAATGACTGCTGCCTGGTACAGGGCGAGGATGACAACCATCCCTACTTTAGAGAGGATGTAGGGGAGAACTTGGATCCCGATCAGGTGTTCGCGGCGGTAAATATCGACTTCCTTGACGATCTCGCGCATGGTCAGCAAGCTGCCAATTAAGATGGCAAGCAGGGGCGTGTTGAACAGCATCCCGATCGCCCTGCCTGCATTCCCCCCCTCAACGTCAAACATCTGGCGCTCCCAGAGTATGAAGTCCAAGGAAGCGATCAGTGGAGTCGCTGCAAAGGTGAGAGCTAAAGTAATGCGATCGCGGAACAGGCAAGTCCAGTTCCGGCTCGACAAAATTAAGAATTGCCGCAAAGCTGAAATCGGCTTGGATTTGACATTCGACAGTTTGCCAGAGCCACTGTACCCTTGCCCACCGCCCTGTGCCTCGGCGCTGAGATTTTTCTGCCGTTCCACCACGTATTTTTGATACTGGGGCGACTGGAGGTAGCGCTTTTTCCACTCTTCGGGAGGCACTACCCGCGCCACTCTGGGATCGGGCGCTTTTCCTTCGACGAGGGGGTAAATTTCGCTGAACTTCTCGACACCGAAATAGGCAGGCGCTTCTGCTGGAGGCCCAAAGTAGGCAACTCGCCCCCCCGCCGCTAAAAACACCACCAAATCGCACAAAGTCACGTTTTCTGTGGCGTGAGTGATCAGCAGCACCGTGCGGCCCTGGTCAGCCAACTTCCGCAGCAACTTCATTACGTCTGCTTCCGTGCCGGGGTCTAGCCCTGAAGTCGCTTCGTCTAGGAAGAACAAACTGGGTTTTGCCAGCAACTCCACCCCCATCGACACCCGCTTGAGCTGGCCGCCGCTCAGGGCGCTAATTTGTACATCTCGCCGCTGGGTGAGTCCCAAATCTGTGAGCACTTCATTAATGCGCTGCTGCCGTTCTGCCGCTGTGGTGTCTGCGGGCATTCGCAACTTGGCAGCGCAGTCTAAGGCTTGGTAAATGGTCAATTCCAGGTGAATGATGTCTTTTTGGGGGACGTAGCCGAGTTCGTTGCGGTAGGCGTTGAAGTTCTTATAGAGGTCAGCGCCGTTGACTAGGACTCCGCCGCTGGTAGCGGGCCGAAAGCCGTTGAGCGCGTCCATGAGGGTAGACTTGCCGCCGCCACTGACACCAGCAATGACAACGAACTCCCGCGCCTCAACGCACAGGGAAATGTCGTCGAGCAGGGTTTTTTCGTCTGGTGTGCCTTTGTTGACAACTTTACTCAGGTGAACTACATCAATGCGGAGGTTGCCCTCTTCGTTGTAGCGCACCATCGTTTCGTCCACGTTGAGAACGAAGCGACAAGGGCCGATGCGGACGCTATCGCCTACTCGCAACGTCCGTTCCGATATTTGCTTGCCGTTGACGTAGGTGCCGTTGGTGGAGTCTAAGTCCTTGAGGATGAAGGAGCCGTTTTCCCGCGTAATTTTGGCATGAAACCGGGAGACGGCTGGATGGTTGACGACAGTGTTATTTTTGGGTTCGCGCCCGATTGTCAGGATGTCGCGCCCCCGCAGGTCTAACTGGCTGAGGAATAATGTTTCCTCCCCCACAAAATTATGGGCAACCACTGTCGCCCCGTCTGAAGACAGCTTTTGATGCGGGCTGACAGTAGTAGGCACACTGTTGCTATTAAGAATAAACTGCAATTCGCTGTAGCCAATGCTGATGGTATCGCCGTTTGCTAGGGGGTGAGGAATGTTGGGTTGGAGCCGGATCTTGTTGACGCGCGTGCCGTCAGTGCTGCCGAAATCTGTAATTTGATAGCGATCGCCGTTTCTCCTGATTTGAGCGTGCTGGCGCGACACGAGGGGGTCATTAATGACTAAATCGCTGTCGGTAGCGCGGCCGATAGTTACGACTTCAGTATTAACTGAGTATTCCCAGACAGGTTCGCTACCCTTGTGAATTTTTAAAATGGCTGGCGATACAGGCATAGAGCTATTTCCATTAATCTTACGTCTTTTCTCTCATACTGCCACTAACTTTGGTCAAAGATGTTTCTCTTCTTAACTATCCTGCACTTTTTAATAAAAATTAATATTTTTAATCTGCTAAACAATCTAAAATTATAGCGGAAATACTGACTCATGGTGTCATTCAACCAAATATCCTCACTGCCGAAGACAGCCGCAAAAACTCCTCCCTTGGCCTTGAGGCGATGGGTTTCCGTTTTGGAGAAATTTATGAATGGCTAATTGAGCAATAATTAGCCTTCACCACAACCGTCCATTTTCCGGGGCGCTACCTCTATACTCATCTTGCGGTTGAGGATAAGAAATTACTGGAGATGGAAGAGGATGAGAGACTCTTATGGGTGTGTCGCCTGCCGATTTATTGCCTAGTTGCACAAAGGTCTCAATCGGAATTGCCCAACTAGATTCGATCATTAAATCTCTGGGCAAATTCGGCTTAGAACCATCCTTAAATACATAAGGATCGCCCCACAAAGGATAGGCGTGCATTCCATTGATTCCCACAACTTCCCCCCTGCTATTTAGCAGCGGCCCGCCACTCATTCCCTTTTCAACTGGATTGCTATAACCAATCTGATAACCTCCAACTAATGCTTTTGGAGACAGAAAGGAAACAGTCCCTAACAAAAATTCAAACCCTCTTTTTTCAGAACCCTCTTGACCGGGAAACCCCGTAGCAAAGACTTTATCTCCTACTGCGACGGGTGATGAAGCTAACCGCGCTACTGAATATTCCCTCGTACTTCTGAACTGCAATAGAACGAGATCGTTGCCGTCAAAAGAGCGATTTCTGAGCAATTCACCCTGATATATTTTCCCATCTGGAGTTTGAATGCGGTGGCTTTCGCCCACGGCTAAAACATGATTGTTGGTAAGGATTGTGTAGGTCTGGCCTTGCTTTTTAATCAATATTCCTGAACCTGCACCGTATCCAGATAGGACTTTAACTGCGATCGCCCGTGCCTCATTTTTGATTTGGGCTACTGTCAGTTGTTGAGCGTTTTCTCGGCTGCCATTTACCTCAATCAAGCGCGATCCACTGACAGGTAAGGACTGTACTGGCTGTTGAGTATACCAACAGCCAATACAGGCGATTAACAAATAGCTGAAACGGAGTTTAAACCGCAAGCTCGACCAATTCATGCTTCATTACCTCAGTGATTTTTACCAAGGCGCGCTACCACCGTTACTCGGCTCAACGTTGGGCACAGGGCGAGTGGGAACAGCAGCGGGTTGAGAATTGAGAGCAGGATTAGGAGCCGAACCAGCGGTTTGAACGACGGGCGCTTGTTCTAGAAATCTGTTAAAATCGACGCTAGCAGATGAATTGCTATCGGCACTTTCTAGAAGGGGAGCGTTAGATGCACCAACACTAATATTAAATATTTGTTGGATACGAGCGGCTGCATCTGACCCTGGTTTGAGGGTGAAAAGCAATTTGTCCGAAGTGCATGGAGGGTTGCTATTTCCTGCACAAATAGCTGCCTGGCCGTTAAGATATCCAGCCGTGAGGAAGCTCAGAGAGCCTCTGCTATAGTGCTTTTGGAAGCGACTGGATACTTCTTGGCAGCGGCTCTCTGGGGTGTATCCTGAATAGCTAAAATATTCAGAATTCCACTTCACGACTGCAACCGTTCCTCGCTTGGTATTGGCAAAGGTGGTTGGTATACCGTCGCTACTTACGCCACAAAAGAAGGTGGTGCCTTGAGCATAACTCGGTTGATTGAAGGCGGTGACAGTGCCGATCGCGATCGCGCCCAATGTCACCGCAGCCGTTAGTGATTGCCATTTAGTCATTTTGAGTTAACCTATTGGAGAAAATTAATTGAATTCAAACTTTGAGTTATCTTGAGTAATAACAGCGATTATACAACTTCCAGCAACAGTTTGGCTAACTTTTATCGGAAAATTAGCCTGATGCCTAACTGCCGGCTATGCTAATACAGCCACTTAACCTTTCAAGTCCTCAAAGCAGCGATGCACTTGATGAATCTGGTATAAATTGTAGAGTTATATCTATTTAATCTTTTATAACATACGGCTCTGAGATAAGTCAAGATCATCTCAGGGGAATTTGAACTAATCTTGACTTTCCCCCTTAACTGTAGACTAAAGCCCCTGGCAAGTGGTCCCTCCGGCTCACCCCCTCATATCGTTTGCGGTTGCTTAAATCCTCCCTTTATCTCTTAGTCAGCGCAGGCGGACTTTGTGTGTGTAGAAGCGGTTTCAACCGCCGAGATATCTTACGGTGTCGGATTCGGATACTTAGCGTGTACCGCATCGATTTCCGCTACAATCTCCTTATCCAAATTCACCTCCAAGCTACCGATATTTTCCTCCAACTGTTCGAGACTTGTTGCACCGATAATAGTGCTAGTTACAAACCAGCGCGATCGCACATACGCCAAAGCCATCTGCGCCGGACTTATGCCATGTTTCCCCGCAATCTCAACATACGCTTTCACCGCATCGTTCAGATTAGTTTTATCGTAACGCTGACCAAATCCCGCAAATAAAGCCAACCTAGAATTTTCGGGAATTCCATTCAAGTATTTACCCGTTAACAGCCCAAATCCCAAAGGACTGTAAGCCATCAATCCCACATTCTTAAAGTGGCAAGTTTCTGCTAAATTTAGGTGAAATGTCCGATTGCTCAAACTGAAAGCATTCTGAATCGAAACAACTTTCGGCAAGCCGTATTTTTCAGCCAACGTGCAAAACTCACAAACTCCCCAAGGCGTCTCGTTACTCAAACCCAAATAGCGGATTTTGCCAGCTTTAATTAAATCAGCAAATACCTCTAACTGTTCCAAAATCGGTACAGTTTCGTGCTCTTGGGCGATGTCGTAATCAGGCGCGCCAAATAAGGGCACATAGCGATCGGGCCAGTGGATCTGATAGAGGTCGATGTAGTCCGTTTGCAAGCGCTTCAGGCTGTCATTCAGGGCTTTTTCGACATTTGGGCGATCGATCTGATTTTTCCCTTCCCGAATCCACTTTAATCGAGTGCTTCTGCCCGCCACTTTAGTCGCTATAATGACTTTATCCCGCTGCTGTTTCGCCAACCATTCGCCGATATATTCCTCTGTTTTACCCTGAGTTTCCGCCTTTCCAGGGACGGGATACATTTCGGCCGTATCGATAAAGTTGATTCCTCTATCGATCGCAAAATCGAGCTGTTGCGCCGCTTCTGCAACGGTGTTCTGCTGGCCATAAGTCATCGTACCCAAACAGATTTCAGATACTGATAAATCGCTGTCGCCCAGTTTTTTGTATTCCATGAGTTTGATTAATGGAAAAATATCTGATTCTATATTACAGAAAAACCTTGATTTAATTGACAAATCCAGAAAAGTGCGCGAGGCTTTCTCCTCTCTTCCTCTGCGCTCTCTGCGACCTCTGCGGTTAAAAACTTTTAAAAGATATCCGCACTTAAATGTTAATATAAATAATTCGTATTCGTCTGATGTATGAGTAGTCGCCCGCCAAAAGTTCCATTTGTCAACCTCTCCCTGCAACACCAACCAATCCAATCTCAAATAACAGAAACAATTGGGAAAATTATCGAGCAAGGAGATTTTATTTTAGGTCAAGCACTGACAGAATTTGAAACAGCATTTGCAGCAGCTTCAGGAGTAAAATACGGCGTAGGAGTGGCTTGCGGAACTGATGCGATCGCTCTGGGACTCCAAGCTTGCGGCATTAATCCGGGCGACGAAATTATCATACCCGCTAACACTTTTATTGCCACCGCGATCGCCGTCCTCGAAGCAAAAGCTATACCTATTCTTGTTGATTGCGACCCGGAAACTGCCCTGATTGACCTCACAGCAGCCGCAACAGCAATTACCTCGAAAACTAAAGCAATTATCCCCGTACACCTCTACGGTCAAATGGTATCGCCTCGGCAGCTTTTAGATTTTGCGAACCGCCACGATTTAATCATATTTGAAGATGCCGCCCAAGCACACTTAGCCCACAGAGAAGGATACCGGGCGGGTTCCATTGGTAAAGCAGCAGCATTCAGCTTTTATCCCAGCAAAAACCTCGGTGCTTTTGGCGACGGCGGGATGTTAATTACTAATGATGCACAACTCGCAGAAAAAATGCGAACTCTCCGCAATTACGGAGCACCCAGCAAATATTTGCACACAGAAATCGGTAGCAACAGCCGCCTCGACAATTTGCAAGCCGCCGTACTCAATGTTAAATTGCCTTACTTAGAAAAATGGAATCGCGATCGCACCGACGCTGCTCAACACTACAATACTCTACTAGCACCATTGAAACACAAAGGCATTGTACCGATCGCCAACTACAGCAGCAGCGGTCACATTTATCACCTCTATGTTATCAAAATTACTGAGAAAAGCTCGTTAGCGAAGCCCTCGAAGAGGATCGACCGCAACACGCTTCAGGAAAAACTCGCCCAACACGGCATTCAAACAGGCATACACTATCCCGTACCTTGTCACCTGCAACCCGCCTACCAAAACTTAGGGAATCGGGGCGACTTCCCCCACGCAGAAACCCTGTGCGAACAGATTTTATCATTGCCAATGTATCCCGGATTGAGCAATACTCAGATCGAGCAAGTTGTTGGGGCGATCGTACTATCATTGAATTGCTAATTGTTCATAAAACTTATGCTGCAGGTGATTCAAGCAGTCAGGTGAGGTTCTCAAAGCGTTTCTGTGGCGAATTAATAAACCTTTAACTGACAGTTTAAAACCCCAAAGCGTTGCGAATCCAGCGCGGCAATCTTAACACTTCTCACACCATGCACATCCAGCGCAAAATTCGCATTGTTTTCAAGCGATACCTCCTGGGGGAAGGTATCACGGCGCTCCTAGTGCTGCTGTACGCCCCCTTGCTAGTACACTGGTACGACGGCTGGTTCAACAAAAGCATCAGCCTCGAACACGAATATTTCAGCCACGGACTAATTGGTTTGCCCTACGCAGCTTATATTGCTTGGATGAACCGAAAGTGCTGGCGCTGCTTGCCCAACTCACCGCATCCTTTGGGAGGCTTTTTGCTGGTACTAGCCACGCTTTTTTATCTGAGTCGCTTGAGCGATTTAGTAAATTTATCCCTCCCCGTAATGCTAGCCAGCATTTGCTTATCTTTAAAAGGAATTCCCGGCTTGAAATTGCAGGCGATGCCGCTTTTATTCGTATTTCTGGCCTCGCCGAACCACATTCCTTACCTCATAGAACCCTACGCCTTGCCCTTACAGCAATTCATTGCTGAAACATCAGGCTGGATATTACTTAAGATTGGTATCAACGTCAGAGTCGAAGAAATTTATCTGTACGTAAACGAGCGCATTGTAGAAGTTGCTCCACACTGTGCAGGCTTAAAAATGCTGTTTACCAGTCTTTATGTCAGCTTAATTCTGCTGGATTGGACGGGAGTTTGGAGGTCTCGAATAAAAAGTCTTTTGTTTTTAGTGATTACATCCATTATTAGCATCACTTCCAACATTTTTCGCAATACTTTGCTAACTTACTTTCACGGAACCGACAGAGAGGCGCTTTTTACTTGGCTGCACGCCGGATGGGGCGGAGATTTATATTCTGCTTGTATACTAGGGTTATTGGTACTTCTCCTCAACGGGATGGAAAAGTATTTCCCAAGTCAGTCTGACAATTAATGAAACAGATGATTTCAGTACAGAAACTACTGCGGCGGTATCAATTATCTAAAATTATGGTATTGGTGTTTTTGCTGGTATTAGTTGGGGCAGTAGCAATTCCCGGCTACGCGACGGGAAGGTGGCCTTGGACAAACCCGCCAATTCTTGCCAATCTCAAGCAATTAAGAAGTTTGCGCCAAAACGGAATAAAAATCCCTGGGTGGCAGGTTCTAGCCGTTCAGAATAACGTCCAAATTGGCGCTCACCGATGGTTAGTTCAAGAAATTAAAAAGGATAAAACAATTGCCATTTTATTGCTGTTGCCTCAAAATTACCCCAAAAACCAGCCCCAAGTAGAATGGCTAGATATCGATGGATTTCACCGGTGGCAAACCGATTCTCATCGCACTTTGAGGTTTACAGTTAAATTAGCACCAATACCCGACCAGCCACCGCCTACTGTCGAGGCGAGGTTTTTCCGAAGCTGGACTCCCCAACAAACTTTTGCTGTCCTGCAGTGGTACGCTTGGCCTAACGGGGGTTCTCCAGCAACCAGCCGTTGGTTTTGGGAAGACAGTATTGCTAGACTGTCGAACCGCCGCGCCTCTTGGGTTGCTGTCAATATCATCCTTCCCATTCAACCGCAGGGGGACATTAAGATAGCTCAACCATTGCTGGAATCTCTTGCCGAAAGTGTCCAGGCTAAATTAATTACAGAAACTTTTCGGTTTCAGTAAGCAGGTAGGTGCAAATAAATCAGCCTAGGGCGTGGGCGAGTTTTGCCACAATCAACTGCTTCCTAGTAAATATCTGGGTTCAACCCGCCCGAAAATATCTTATTGTTTTTTCTCCTCGCTATATTTAGATGAAACTTACAAGTCAGAGCCTTATTCAAAATAATACTTTTTTAAATCCTCTGAAAAGGCGGGGAAAATCCACTATTAAAAATCGCCTCGCTTTTTACTTGGCAGGCCTGCATTCAACTGCTTGGACTCTATCTTTTGCTGCTGTATTCTGGGGTTTTAATAGCAAAAATTTTTCGGGAACGGCTTTAGCTCAATCTGTTGTTCCAAGAGACGAGCGACTCGTGGCGCCACCGCCACCGCCGCCTGCCAATTTCAACCGGGATATTAACCCAGCTTTTCGGAATCGGCCCTACCGCCTGGGCCCGGGAGACCAGATTTCTGTTCAAGTTCAGCGCTTCCCAGAGCTAGGTTTTACGGGTGCAATCAGCCCTGAAGGGGTAATTGTACTGCCGCTAATCGGAACAGTAAATGTGCGTGGTCTTACCGTCGAAGAATCACAGCAGCGCCTCCGGGAGCGCTTTGGTCAATTTATCAAAAATCCTCAAGTCTCGGCTGCTTTGCTGGTTCAGCGCCCCGTAGTGGTGACGGTGACGGGGGAAGTGGCCAGACCGGGTTTTTATCCGCTGCAAACCCCCCAGCTTCCTGCGGCTTTGGCGGCGGCTGCTGGGACTAATCCTACGGCGGAACTGCGGGCGGTGCGGGTGCGGCGGACTCTGCCGTCCGGTGCTGTGGCGGAGCAAGTTGTTGATATTTTGACACCGTTGCAAACTGGTATTGCTCCACCGGAGTTGCGTTTGGAAGATGGAGATGCGATCGTCGTACCGTATAAACAGGTTACGCCCGATCGCAAATCCGATCAAGATTTAGCATCCAGGTACAGCCTCGCTGCTGCTGCTGTCCCCGTCCAAGTCACTGTCACCGGAGAAGTCAGCAAACCAGGTTTTTACACGCTTCCGGCGGGTTCTGGTAGAATTTCGGCTGCTTTGGTGACTGCGGGGGGAGTCACGGGAAAAGCCGATTTGCGCGAGGTGCGAGTGCGGCGGACGCTGATGAACGGCTCCTCGGTGGAGGAACCAATCGACCTCTACACTCCCCTAGCAAACGGTAACGATTTGTTCGATTTTCCTTTGGCATCGGGAGATGTGATTGTCATCCCGGAATTGGACGCTAGTACCAAAAACCTAGACTACGACAAAGCTCTGGTTTCGCGGTCTACTTTGATTAAGCCCAGGATCTACGTTCGAGTTTTGAGTTACGCTAGTGGTGGTTTGACCTCGTTCTACGTTGAAAATGGCAGCAGGTTTTTGGATGCTCTCAACAACTTGCCTGTTAATCTTGCTGACTTGCGGAAAATAGCCCTGATTCGGTTCGACGAAAAGCAAGGTAGAGCAATCAACCGTTCGATAGATGCTAAAGCTGCGTTGGAGGGCAATGTTTCTCAGAACCCGATGCTCGAAGATAATGATGTGATTGTGATTGGTAGGAATTTGGTAGAGCGCATTGGTTATGTACTCAACACTTTTACTCGACCATTCCGGGATACTTTGGGATTTATTCTGTTCTTTGAGCAGTTGAGAAATGGAGTAACAGATTTGTTCGGCCCGTCACGTAATAATAGGTAGTCCTACGATTTTCGATTTTCGATTTTCGATTTTCGATGGGAATGACTTATGCGATATGCGTTTACAACTTACCTACAGTTGCAGCTTTTTGAGAAATGGGTAGCATTTGTCAGCAATCATTAGTTATCGTTAAAAATTAGCAATCTCAAATCTAAAATATAAAATCGTCATGACTTTATCCGTTGTTAAACGTTATTTAATTGCTTTCGACCAATACAAGTGGGTGGGACTGGCTACCCTCGCGGTGACTGTGGGCGTGTCGGGAGTAGTGGCCCTGCAGCCAAAGGCGGCGCCAGTTTACGTTGCAATAGGTACGCTGGCCTACGACAGACCGAGCGTGATTTTTTCATCTACTACTACTAAAATTCAACAGGAAGGACAAGAAATAACTAAAGATATGCTGCTGGATAAAATGGTGGTTAAACCAGCAGCAGAAAAACTCATCAAACCCGAAGAAAAATTAAACAAAGAAGAAGCGGCCCAAAAAGTACAAGCTTTGGCTAAAAAACTGGGAAAAGACGTGCAGATAAAGATGCCCAGTAAGAATAATGACCCCAGCGCTTTGATTCAAGTATTGTACAAAAATGCCGATCGTAAACAAGCAGTAGAGGTAGTAGAGACGCTGATGAACGAAATGGTGGAGTACAGCAAAAAATTTAATACTTCTAGACTGCGAGCAACGATCACCCAAATTAACCAGCGTTTGCCAAAAGTAACTCAGGAACTCAGAGAGACGGAAGCAAAACTTGAAGCCTACGAAAAACGAGAAGGAACTTCAATTTTAGCAGCTCAGAGCGGTGCTTTGCCGCTAGCGATTACCAGCAGCCAACAGCAGCAGCGGCAACTCCGCGTGCAGTTGGGAGGAATAGAAGCTCAAATTAACAGTTTGCAGGATCGCTTGGGATTGAATGTGGAGCAAGCTTACGTCGCTCAAGCACTCTCTGCCGATCCAATTATTGCCCAACTGCGAGTGCAATTGTTTTCGATCGAATCTCAGCTCAAAATTCTCCGCAGCGACTTGCAGGAGGAACACCCGAAAATTGTAGAATTGCTCAAACAAAAACAAGCTTTTGAGCAGCAGTTGCAGCAGCGGCAAT
The DNA here is from genome assembly GCF_036705045.1 of Microcoleus sp. BR0-C5. Lineage (NCBI taxonomy): Bacteria > Bacillati > Cyanobacteriota > Cyanophyceae > Oscillatoriales > Microcoleaceae > Microcoleus > Microcoleus sp. BR0-C5. The sequence continues at coordinate 1,517 of NZ_JAUBTR010000073.1, read as the reverse complement.
CTGAGGTACTCGGCGGTAACGGGGTGGCGGCCCCGCTCAGAAGTGCCGCTCGAATTCGGGTAGACTCTTCTTTAGATCCTGCCAGACAGCAGTTAGCTCAAACTTTGATTGCTTTGCAAACGCAGCGGGATACGGTGCAACAGCAACTCCAAGGAATCGAGAAAACTGAACAAGAATTGCGTCGGGAACACGCGACAATCCCTAACAAGCAGTTAGAACAAGCGCGGTTAGCGCAGCAAGTGGCGTTCAAAAAAGCTCTCTACGACAAGATGCTGTCGGCTTTGGTAGATGCTGAGGCGGCGGTAGCTGAGACAACGGGGAGTTTGAGAATCGCCCAATGGCCGCAAACTGATGACGTTGAGTCAAACAAGAGAGGTTTGCCCGTGATGCTGGCGGTGGGCGGATTTGTGGGATTGCTGCTGGGCGGGGGGTTGATATTTTTGTTGGGGATGCTCAACGGCAAGTTTTACAGTTGGGAAGAAGTGCGGGCGGCTTTGGTGGAAAAAGAGGTGCCGATACTGGCAGTTTTGCCTGAAGTGACGGTGTTTGATTCCTACGGCGATGAAATGCCTCTGGCCCTAGAGGTAAATTCTCCATATTTGGAATTTTACGAGCGGTTGCGTACTAATTTGCGCCGGATCGGGAACAAACCGGTGAAGGTGGTGTTGCTGACTTCGGCGGCGCCTTTGGAGGGGAAAAGTTTTAGTGCTTACAATTTGGCAATTGCATCGGCTCGATCGGGTAAACGGACTTTGCTAATTGAAGCAGATTTGCGATCGCCTTCTAACGTTGAATCTTTGAAAATTTCTGCTGATCCTTTGGCGACTGTGGAACCTTTGCACTATTACGGCAATATGAGCGAGTGCGTCCTTTTGGTTCCAGAGGTAGAGAACCTATACGTCGTACCGAGTCCGGGCTTTTTGCGACAAGCCTCGGCCGTACTAGAATCAAGCGAAATGCGGAGATTGTTTGAGGATGTTCGCAACCGCTTTGATTTTGTGGTTGTGGATTCTCCGGCCTTGAGCGAGTGCAACGACGCGCTGACGCTGGAACCGTACACGGACGGTATGATTTTGGTGGCGCGGCCTGGTTACACTTTGTCTAGTATGTTGTCTGAGGCTGCAGATCAGTTGCTGGAATCTGAGGATGAGGAGTCGCATAAATCCGGGCCGCGGCTATTGGGAGCGATTATTAACGGTGCTGATATTCCGGTGAAGTTCCGCAATGATATTGATATTGATGAATGGGAGTTGCCTGTGAGTGCGATCGGCGATCGCGCGATCGAAGTGCGATCGAGGCAATTACCGCAGCAGTCAAATCCTAAAAATAAGGCGATTAATAGTAAATTGAGCTAATTTATTTGGCTTAATTCTTGTAAAGCAATCCTCAACGAAATATGAATATATTGTAGGCGGCGACCTAAGCAGCTTAAGCTTAAAGCCCACATTCCGCAGTTCTGGCTTTGATGACTAAGGATTTTCATACCTTCACTGTAGGAAAAATATCTGTGCCTACCT
>NZ_JAUBTR010000072.1:0-33274 GCF_036705045.1 Microcoleus sp. BR0-C5 | reverse complement strand
TTTTAATAATTTTAGGAATCGCGTATTAGCTTGCTTTTCTGATTAGATAAACTTATAACCATAAGTTCAGGAGAGCCGTTTGTTTTTGTGCGTTTGACCATGAATAATTAAGCTGTGTATAACAAAGTTTGTAACTGCTCGACTGCCTGCTTCAATTTATCTGCCCCCCCAAATTTAGCGGCAATTTCCCGCACATTGCCATACTTCTCAACCGCTTTCACCTTCAGAGATGCTGGCATTATCAACTGCTGCGGCCCACCTTGAGCGTAACCGTCAAGCAGAATTTCCAGGATTGCTTTAGCATCAGCGCCATATTGGTCAAAAAAGTCTTTTTTCTGACGTTTTAGCCGTTCTGCTCGTTGCTGGCAAGTCATCACCGGGGCATTAAACGCAATGTGACACAGTAAATCAAAGGGGTCTGCGTCGGGCTGATTGGTGACGATTTTCAAGTCCTCAAAGTCAATGCCTCGGTCTGCTAACTGGTCAATAATCTGCGATCGCTCCTCTGGATTTACCCACCGCTGCTGAATTTCCAGGGCAGATCGGTAGAGAATGCGGACTTGTTCTTTGGTATAGTCTACCAGCTTGAAGGAACGAAGCCGATTACCGTTGGGGTCGAGCTCATAAACTACTTCGCCGATGACTTCGCACTGGCCCCCATCAAAGTAGTATTTGTGGGGTGGTGTGTCGTCATCATCAGGCACACCAGTAAAGCCGCGAGGGGCATCACCTTCAAGAGATTCAACTTCATCCGCTTCGGGTTCTATGACTTGCTGGCTACCTTCAACCGTTTGCCCTTGATCATTCATTGCTTCGGTTTCAATCAAAGCCGGTTCGCCGTCAAAGCCTGGATCGGCAAACAAGCGGGTGCTATGGGTGTAGTCAAGGATGTTGAAGAACAGTTTGCCATTGTCCTCATCTACACGGGTGCCGCGCCCAACGACTTGTTTAAAGTCAGTCATCGATCGAATGACGCGCGCCAGGACAACGTTTTTGCAGGTGGGAATGTCTACACCAGTTGTCAGTAGCCGGGAAGTCACTGCGATCGCAGGTGTCTGGGTAAGTACGTCTTTAAATTTGTAGAGTTGCGATTTGCCCGTATCCCCAGCAGCGGAAGTGACGCGACAAACGTAATCAGGATATTGCTTCGTCAAGTCAGCGTTGAGGTTGTTAAGCGCTGCCACCATTTCCAAAACGTGCTCTTCATCCACACAAAACACAATTGTTTTGCCAAAACGGTCAGTTTTCTTAAGGAAGTCTGTAATGTGTCGCGCGATCGCCCCTGTCCTGACTTTAAGAGAAACGGCCCGCTCAAAATCTCCCGTCTGGTACTCTTCATCTGGAATAGCACGCCCGTAGCGGTCAATGTCGTCCGGGTTAGGTCGCCACCCCAAAGCATCGTAACTGGTACTTACACGATGCACCCGATAAGGTGCTAAAAATCCATCTTCAATACCTTGGGCTAAGGAGTATGTATAAAGTGGATTGCTGAAATATTGGTAAGTATCAACATTGTCATCGCGTAAGGGTGTAGCAGTTAGCCCTAACTGGTAAGCCGGTTGGAAATATTCAAGAATTTCTCGCCAGTTGCTATCATCCCGCGCACTGCCCCGGTGACACTCATCAACCACAATAAAATCAAAGAAACCTGAGCTATATTCTCGATACAAACCAGGGTAATTTTTATCTTTAGCAATTGCCTGGTAAATAGCGAAATAAATTTCGCGGCTTTTGACGGCTTCCCCTTGGATTTTATGAATAATATCCTCTGGAAAAGCCGAGAAATCTTTGAGCATCGGGTCATCAACTAAAATATTCCGGTCTGCTAAAAATAGAATCCTGGGTTTGCGGTGTTCGTCGGTTGCATTCCAGCCAAGATTCCACAACATTTGGCAGATTTGAAATGCAACAGTAGTTTTGCCCGTTCCAGTGGCGAGGGTTAGCAGCAAGCGTTTTTGGCGGCTGAGGATAGCTTTGAGGGCTCGGTGAATGGCGATGCGCTGGTAATAGCGAGGGATTTTCCCACCCGTCAAATCAAAGGGTGTCAGCAGTTCCTCTGCTACTTCATCGCTCAATCCCTCAGATTGTTTCAACCTTACCCATAACTCATTAGGGCTGGGAAACGAGTCCATCTGGGTAATTAACCCAGTTGTGTAGTCAAATTCATAAATGCTTTGCCCATTCGTCGAATAAGCAAACTTTAGCCCTAAAAGTTCGGCGTAATCTTTAGCTTGTTGCAGCCCGTCTTGAGCGTGTTTATATTTACGTTTGGCTTCAACAACAGCTAGAGGGAAGTCGCGAGAGTAACAGAGAAGATAATCGGCAAATTTCCGTTTGCGACGGCGGACTTTGCCCCCTGTAGTTAAAATTCGCCCTGCATCAATATAGTATTGTTCTGTCAAAAAGTGAGGTTCTGTATCCCATCCTTGAAGTTTTGGCAGAACGTATTTGCGACAAGTATCAGCTTCATTAGGGCCCATAGCCTTTACACTCAATTTGAATTAGGACAATGTATCCCGCTCTCATTAATGCTGAGTATTATTATCCCACCTCGACTGCATTAAGGCATGACTATTTAACATCTCTTAACTCCCCTCATTTGCCAGGAGGAGTGAAATAATTCTATAAATTTTTGTCTCTCCTCAAACTGTGGCAAATTCTGTCAAAGCTCTTTTGCTAGGATGGTGAAACCCCAAAACAATATCGCCCTTAAAAATTCCTGCTGCGAGTAAATCATCAACTACGCACAAATCCGTCCAATCTTCTTCCACCCAAATTTTACCTTCTTTAATCAGAAGATACATGGTAATGTGGCGGAGCCGTTTTTTGCCATCCCACCCCGAACGAAACCAGAGATATTGATCTCGTTCTTCGTCAAATGCTAGACGATGCTCTGGCTCTAATTCATCTAGTGCGATCGCCCCTTTGACTGTCATTTCATAATATCCAGTCAATATTTGTTTAATTGTATTGCGATAGTATTCTAATTTATCCATTGCAGAATTTCCTCCTTTGCCATTTCAACCACCATTAACAAAACCTGATTTTCATTAGTAATTACTTGGATCGACTTGCGTTTAAAAAAATCTTGGTATACGATATCATCAATTGCCAAATAGAGCCTGTATTCTGGAGCAGTGAGTTGAATCAGATTTCGGTAGACAATGTATTGACCGAGTGCGCCGTGAAAATGATACCAAGCGCGATCGCCCAATAAAGCTCTTAATTTCAACAACTATTTTTTTTCCTTTGCGTTCTGCGGCGATCGGCTTTTATGCTGCTATATCGGCATACAACTCGGCATCCTCATATTTGATGAAGTACGGGTCAGCCGTAATTATCCAACCATCTTTTAGCAGGGCATTTTTAACTGCATTGTGATATGTGTCTTTGGCAGGCATTGTAAAAACAGTTAAATATTAATCGCTCTTTAAATACAGTAAATACATTATAACTCTTAAGATTCGGTTTCACCAAGAAACAAATAAAGGTCGGTACTCACTAACCTAATGAGCTTATTATTTCGGCAAAGGCTGCAACAGCTTATCACCATGACTCGCTGCAACGGCCGCAAATAAAGCTTCATAATGATTCAAAGCTTCCTCAAATCCGTAATTCTCCACAGCATAATTTCTGCCTTGCTCGCCCAACGCATCCACCTTAGCAGGGTGCAGGTACAAATCCTCAACAGCATCAGCCAAAGCCTGCGAATCTTCCGGCGCTACCACCACCCCGCCACCGCTTTGCTGTACTGCTTTCTGCGCCGTCCCAGTTTCAGGAACCGAAGCCAAAATTGCCCGGCCGCTGGCGAGAATTACTTGAATTTTTGAAGGCATATTGAAGTTAGTAACGCGGCGCTTTTGTACTACTAAACTAACATCAGCAGCAGCTAACAATTCGGGCAATTTTTCTCGCGGTTCAAATGGTAGCAGCATTACATTATTAGCTTTGTAAGTTTCGCAATCTTGTTGCAAGCGGGCGAGTGCTGTTGATTCCCCCACAATTACAAAAGCGATTTCGGGTATGTGTTTCAAACGAGCCGCTGCTTGGACAACTGTTTGCAAGCCTTGAGTGAGGGCAATATTGCCTGCATAGAGAACGACAAATTTGCCCTTGAGTTTGTGAGTTTCTCGAAATGAGTTACTTTCCTTGGGTAAGGGCCGAATGAAATTGACATCAACCCAATTGGGAACGCAAACTATTTTTTCGGGGGGTACTCCCTGAGAGTGCAATTTGGTGACAAAACCGCTGTCGATGACGCTGACTTGGCTGGCTGTGCTGTAGGCCAATTTTTCCAAAGCGTCAGCAATGCGAACTAGCAGTCCGTTTTTTTTGACCAAGCCGACGCGCACGGCTGCTTCTGAGACGATATCCTGAACGTTGAGGACGATCGGGCAAGCGCGAATCCAGCCGTAAAAGGCGACTGGGACGCAAATCGGTAAAGGGGGCATTGTCGAGAAAATCACGTCGGGACGCCAGCCGCTGAAGGCTTGGACTGCGCTGGAGACGACAAAACTGCCGTCTAGCACAAGTCGGTCTAGAAGGCTGGGGTGGGGGCCGTTGACGCGCAGATAGCTGCGCTGAATTGTGACGCCGTTGTGTTCTTCCGTGAGGTAAAATTTGCCCTCATATTGCGGATAAATCCGGCGCTGCGGATAGTTGGGCATTCCTGTGACGACTCGGACTTGGTGGCCGCGCTTGACTAGGCCTTGCGCTAGTTCTGTCATCAGGGGGGCAATGCCGATCGGCTCTGGATAATAGTTATAGGAATAAATTAGAATACGCATAATATTTATTTTGAAGCCAATTGTCCTGCTGCCGCGTGCATGGAGCCTGCACCCGCAGAATTGCAGAGGATGTGGTTGGGTTCCGGGTAGGACAATAGGGGGCGACGGGATATTCCACTCCTGGCGAAAGAAGCCGCCCTTACCGGGCGGGTATCGCGCCCTCAGCTAATGTTTTTTCGCATTACCAGGCAGTTGCGGCGATCGTCAGTACGGATATACCGAAGCTCGTCTGTGAGCTTGTACATGAACACCAGTCCCCTTTCTCCTTCTCTGTCCAAAGGATCGCGCTGCTCTTGCATGATCGAGTGCAGCTTTGCTTCTAAGTTGAAGGGTTGACCCCTGTCCCAAATCCTAATTTCTAAGTAATCGGCAAACACTTTTACCTCAATGTCTATGGGCGTCGTGGGGGGCAAGTTCTGGTGAGCGTGGCGGACAGCGTTTGTAAAGCCTTCGTTGATTATCAGCCGGCACTGCCACCAGAAATCCGCTGGCAACAGGGGCAAAACGATATTCTCCAACCATTCCAAAACGGATGTTAAAGCATTCAGGTCTGTTTCAACCTGAATGTGCGGCTCGGCCTTTGGTTGCTTGTCTTTCATCTTTCTTCCCCCAGGTCGGCCCCCACCACCGCTGTACTCAGCGCCGGAGGGAGAGAAAAAGGAGGGCAAGGTCTTGGCAACATATTAGTTAAGTCAAGCTTGAGTTGAAGAAGCCCGTTTTGCCTCAAGGTGAGCATTCCTTTCGCACCATTTACTCGCACAGCAAATGAGAGACTTCCGATACTGTAAGCCGCCTCGGTAGGGCGTTTAAATAGGGAAAATTTCCGAGTCAGCTTGCGAGGCAGTGATTTAAGCTTCGACCGTGTTAGCAGTCGCTACTTTTCTAAACACAGGTGAGTTCTTCTCGTCCTCGAAAATCATGCTGGGAGCATTTGAGTATGACTCGAACTCGCCAATTGCTAATTATTAATGCTCTGATTACAGAGCTGGCAACTAGCTGTGCATTTTCTGGGCGTGTGAATTTTAACACTTAATGCTAACGTAGGTATTGCTAGCGATCGTCTGCTTGACTAAGTATCAAGTTCGAGTTCCCGCCGCCCGTCGGCAACAGCACCTAAAAGTTCAGGGCTGAGTTGTTGAGGGCTCCTACACAGCGCCACTATTTTTGTTAAACAGGACTGTTACAGTTTTGACAATTAGTTTGAGGTCATACACCAGACTCCAGTTTTGTTGGTATTTTAAATCTAAACGGATGACATCTTCAAAATCGCGGACTTGAGAGCGACCGTTGACTTGCCATTCCCCTGTCATCCCGGGTTTGACATCCAAACGCTGCCACTGAGGGACTTCGTAGCGTTCAACTTCGTCTGGGGTAGGCGGTCTAGTGCCGACTAGACTCATTTCGCCTTTGAGCACGTTCCAAAACTGCGGCAGTTCATCGAGGCTGGTTTTGCGTAAGATGCGCCCGACTTTGGTAATCCGCGGGTCGTTGTCATTTTTGAAAAATGCGCCAGAAGCCTGGTTTTGGATTTGGGCTTTCATGGCTTCGGCGTTGGTACACATCGATCGAAATTTCCAAATCCGAAATTGTCTACCCATCCAGCCACAGCGGGTTTGACCGAAAAATATCGGGCCTGGATCGTTGATAGTGATGGCTGCAGCTATGGGTACGAGCAAAATTCCTGTAATCACCAAACCGACTATTGCCCCAACAATGTCTATCAGCCGCTTAACCCACGATTGCACTGAGGGGTGGGTCATCGGTAGCTGATTGTCCGAGGGGTTGGTCTCTGTCGGAGTTGAGGTTGCAGAGGGCTGCTCGATCGTCAGCACTTGATCTAGGCTGGTGAGAGCAAATACTGCCATCACCTGCGGCTTGAGGCTTCGGAGCACCAAGTCGCTATCCCGCTGTTTGGCAAATTTCAGATTGCTGACTAAAGCACCGATGCCGCTACTGTCGATGAATGTCGTCTGACTGAAGTCTAGGACAATCTTGCTGGGAACGGTGCTGCCCGAAAAAAGTTGCTGGCAGGTTGTCTTGAAGTTTACGGCTTCAAGTACGCTCAAGCGCACGGGTATGTGAACTGAGGGAATCTCGTCCGAGTACGTTACCCGAAAATCTGCCTCTGGGGTTTGACTGACCATGAAGTCCTGGTTTCAAATTTCAAGCTGATGTCTTTAGCCTATTCTGTCCTAGCAGCTCCCCCTTTACCAAATATTATGGTTAACAAAAGGCTAGCTTTATACAAACTTTACAAAAACGCCTGCAAACTCGCCCGCCGAGAATGATATCAAAGGCAAAAATAGACTTGAGTCTACCAGTGCCAGTTTTGGCCCAAAGATTTTTGAACGCAGTCGCTGCCCAACTTTGACATCGGAATCAAGATTTTTGTGGATTCAGGCCCATTAATCTTGTCGTTAATAATTTTCGTGCCTGTCTTGCACCGGATAGCCATCGCAGTTAACAGTTAACAGCTAACACAGAAGTCAACAGTTAACCGTTAACTGGAAAACCCCCGTACCAAGCGTCGGGGGATGAGGTCAAGAATTGTAGACGTTTTCTGACTGGGAGGTTTCGCGGGTGATGGGTTTGACTTTGGCTTTGGCTTTGGCTGCGTTGCGTTTGAGGGCCTGGAGACGAGCTTCGTATTTAGCCCGCTGCTGTTTTTTGGAGGTTTGCTCGATTAAGGTTTTTAAGGCGCTGCCGAGGCTTTTGTAGGCGTTTGGGAGAGTGTAGCCGAAGCGGGTGGCCAGGGCGAGGGCTTTTTCATCGGCGTCTATTGCTTCTTTTAGACTTTTCTCTCCGTTGTTTTTTTGGAAAAGTCTCCAGCCGGAGACGCCACACAGGGATAGGGCTAATAACAGCAGCAAGCCGTCTTGCACCCAAAGTTCGCCGACGGCGCCGCCTAAACCAATGGCGAGGGCTGCCATTTCCCAACCGTCTCTGGGAATGGTGTCGTTTTGGATTCTGGCGACTTCGTGCCAAAATAGGAGGTTGCGCTGATCCATTGCTAGCTGTTCCCAGCGGATCAGGTCTATTTGGATTTCTACCTGGTCTTTGCCTATTTCTTCGCTGCGGATCAGGGTAGGATTAACTTCTATTGTTTTTTCTACTGTTACCCAACTTTGGAGTTCTGGGGGCAGTATATTTTTCAAGCGCCGGATCTCACTCATCTCGGCTCTTGCTGTAGAGGTTGCATAGGATGTCATAGCTCCGGCCTATTGATTTTCCAAAGGTTAATATGTGTCTATTTCTGGAGTATAGCAAACCTTGAATCCAAATATAGCCGAGCAACGGGGGTCGATCGACAAATACTTGCAATTTTACTTGATTTTAGTCTCAGGGGGCGATCGCAACTGCCGACTCGATCATTTCCTTTGGAGTATTTGAGCGAGTGACTGACACTCATCTAAGGGATACAGTACCAGTTATCCTACTGCTATTTCTGGCTTCGGCTTTGATCATCTTTCTCTGCCAAAAGAGCGTTTTTTGTGAATAAGTTATCGCTGTTTTCTCGATTTTTATACCTTGGCTGTGTGCCCGGTTAATTAACCGCTTTCAATATTCGATAGTAACTTGACCATGATTTAAATATTACATCATAACTTCACATAAAAAATCTTTCTACTTCTGATAGATTTTGGTTTTCTGGTTGAGACAGGAAGTCGAGGCGTTGCGGAAATCTTTTTAACCGTGATATTTTAACTTTAATTCCGCGCTTCCCGGCTAAGTATTTTCTGTGAGTTTGTGCCAGAAAAGTTGTTGAAACTTCTAATCGTTTTTCTATTTCTAGATAACTAAATCCTTTTAATCTGAGTTAAACAGCTTGCCCTTTCTTCCATTTTATGATATTTTTATAGGCGCTAAAATCTTGCAACTATTCTAGTTGTTCCTCTATCTTATCTTTTTTTTACGGTGCTGATTAACGGTATAAATTATTTTTTTCGGAATCTAAAAAAGTCACCCTACTTGGCTTATGGCAATGACGAACTATTTAATTCATACCTTTATTAAGCAACGCTCAATGATTAAAGTGACTTGAGAAGACCGCTTTCTAACTGATAAATAGCTGCCATAATCCCGCTTTCAGGATTTGTGAGCAGGGACTTTTTGACATCTTTCAAGTATTCTACAATGTGTGCCCGCAAAATCGGTCTTTCTACTTTGACTGTGTGATTATAATCCCACAAATCCCAGATGATAATCCCGATGCCGACAATCGGGTCGATTAAACTTACTCCCAACTGACTAGCCACTGTACCGCCTGTTTTTGTAGCTACCTTGGCAGCGGCTTTGCTGGCAACTTTTGCGGTAACTTTACTACCAACTTTAGCTGCTACTCCCAAAATTAAGGGTTTAGCAACTAAGTAGCCGCTGCCACCAACTAATACTTTTAATGATAAATTCGAGACGTTTCCTTTGTCGCTAATTGTGGTGGCAATATCGTTCAGATATTTGTCCCACTGTACTTGCGGTATATTATAATTGTTTTGAACTACTTTCACATTCTTGCTAACTTCTGATATGTACAAATTAGCAGTATCTTGAGTGATTAATTGAAATCGCAATTGAGCATTTTTGGGCACCAGCACGCGGTTAGCAAATTCTCTTTGAAAATCTTCAGTTAATTTTTCGGAAACAGCACGAGATGCTGCTGTCATATCAAATCTGTTGAGTACGGCAGATTTCACGAAGTTAAAAGGTACGGTAAACTCCATCTTTTTTTGAGTGAAGTAATCGAAGTACCAATCGAGGAAACTATTGTCAACTCGTGCAATTACTTCTGCTTCCCATTTGTCCAATTCTTTGGAGGCGAAAGTTTCGGCTGTTATATGGGATTGTTGGATGGCGTTTTTAACGTCTTGGTTTACTTTGCTAAAATCGTGCGGCGGCGAGACTACAACTGCTGTGGTTCCGGTATTTGTTAGTGACTGGGAAATTAGAAAATTACCTAATAGGGGAATGATGACTACTAAAATTACGATCGTCCAAATCATCGGTGTCACAGTTTTGATAAACTGACCGATAACTCTGAGACGTTCTGTTTTCTCTGAATAGCTAATTTCTTCCTTGTCTTGACTCATGGCGGTTTCTCAACTGATGAGAGTTGGGCTAGTTTCGATTATAGGCGATCGTACCTGCGATCGTGTTACGGGCGTGTGGCCTGAGATTCTGGAAAGGTTGGGGAAAAGTCCGCGCGAAGCTACCCCAAAGGGAATCGCCAATTTTTAATTCTTGACTGCATAGAAATTAAAGTGGTACTATTTTTCAATATATCTCAAGCTGTTAATATGACCTTAGATCCTTTGCTCCGCAAGCTAGCAGCCATAAATCAAGCTTTATCTGCCATTTCAGCAGAAACCTGCACGGCGGCGGGATGCAATCAAGCAGTTTCAAAACCCGGTCACAAATTATGCTACGAACATTGGAAAGCTAACAACGCTCAACCCGTGTCAGCGCCCAAACCTAAACCCCAACAATCCTCTTCCGCCTCACTTCTGTCCGCTACCAGCATCAGCGAGAAACTAGAAATATCAAAGCACAAAGTCAATCCGATTTTAGCGGAGTTAGGATTGGTAAACAAAGAGCGCAACGGCTGGGTAGCCACTAAGCGGGGAATAGGTTTTGGGGCGGTGCAAAAAACCTACCCTCAAGATAACACTCCTTATGTGCTTTGGCCAGAATCTATACTGATAAATCAAGTTTTTCTAGCAACTATTGAGAGTCTTAAAGGTGACAATTCAGAACAGAGCAAAACTGAAGTAAACACAAAGCTAGGGTTCCGCGAGAAGTTTCGGGCGAGTGCACAGCATCGAACAACCGACGGTCATTTTGTGCGCTCTAAAGCTGAAGTTTTGATTGATAATTGGCTCTATATGGCGGAGCTAGTTCACGCCTATGAACGCCGACTACCCATAGAGGAAGAAGCTTACTGTGACTTTTATATTCCTGGGGGGAAAGTGTATATTGAATACTGGGGATATGAGAACAACCCGGAGTATGTGGCGCGTAAGGAAGTGAAGCAAGAACTATATCAAAAGTACGAACTCAACCTGATTGAGTTAACAGATGAACACATCAAGAATTTGGATGATTATTTGCCTAGAATGTTATTAAAATTTGGCGTAATTGTAAATTGATTGAAAAGTACGATCGCACTCTTCATCCGCGTTAATCTGCGTTAATCTGCCTGTATCAGCGGTTCATAAAAAAATAAAAGAGCGATCGCCCTGGAAGCGTGCCTCAAACTCGATCGTCCTTATCTGATTATCTTTTAGCCTGCTTTACTTAACACAACCAGAATGTACTGGTCAAGACTAACTCCTTCCCTTTCCGCTTTTTCTGCTAAACTAAAATGTAGAGATTTAGGAATCTGTAAAGATAGACTTCCGCTATACTCAACCTCCGTTGCAGGTAAAGGAATCTCATGTCCGCACTCATAAGCAGTCTCTATCCACAATTCCCTAGCTTCCTCAATGTTCTCCATTGCTTCTGACACAGTTTCTCCTACAGACATACAACCTGGAAGGTCTTTGATGAGGACTGTATAGCCTCCTTCTGGATCTGGGTAAAAACTTATAGCATATCTCAGGCTCAAGTAATATTCTAAAGATTTATTCTTCACTTCTATCTTCTGATTCATTGCTCCATTCCTCCAGTTTCAATAGCGCCACAATTTGCTTTACATATATTCCTTTTACCTTTTGACCGCCTTTTTTAGGAACTGTAATATTTAATCCATCAGCATTGACAAAAGTATGGTGACTTCCTTTCGATCGCTTTTCTTCAAATCCAAAAGCTGTTAGAATATAGCACACATCGTCAAAGCGCACTTCTGGTGGATTTGCTAAAAATTGTTCTACCAGTTTTCCTAACTTGCCCATGAAGTTTTACAGATGCTTGTACTATTCTAATAAAAAAGGGCGGGCATTGCCCACCCTCGCTAGGAGTCAGGTGAAATTCAAAAATTAAACCTTCGCTTCATTCTTCACCAAATTACCCCAACCCAAATCCTTCAGCGAATTATTCCGGCGCAGCGGACGAGTCACCAACTCCAAAATATCCCGCGCATTACCAAAGCCGTGAATCTGAGCAAAAGTAAACTCAACAGACCACTTAGTATTAATCCCCCGCGCTTCCAAAGGATTAGCGTGAGCCATACCAGTAATCACCAAATCAATATTCTGCTCGTAAATCCGCTGCAACTGATTGTAATTGTCTGGTTTCTCCACAATCCGAGGAGTAGGAACTCCCATCTCGTGACAAGTCTTTTCTAACAAAGCCAATTCGGCCGCCTGATAGCGCTTGTCCATGTAAGGAATGCCGATTTCCGGGCAAGTCATGCCGCAGCGAATCAAGAAACGTGCTAAAGAAATCTCCAGCAAATTGTCTCCCATAAAGAAGACAGATTTGCCGCGAATTATTTGCAGGTAATCTTCCAAACCAGCCCAAATTTGCGCTTCCCGTTCGTCCAAACCTTTTGGTTCAATTCCCAACACTGAGCAAATCTTCTCAATCCAAGCGCGAGTTCCGTCAGGGCCGATCGGGAATGGCGCACCAATTAGCTTGCACTTGCGGCGGCGCATCAACGTAGAAGCAGTGCGCGACAAGAACGGATTCATGCCCGATACATAATAGCCTTCTTCCAATACTGGCAATTCAGTGTAGCGCTTGGAAGGAAGCCAACCGGAAACTTTAATTCCTTGCTTCTTCAATTCTAAGGTTAGCTGAGTGACAACCGGATCGGGCAAAGAACCGAAAAGTACCAGCGGTGTGTGCTTGACATATTCCGATTCATCTGCTGCAACTTCCTCTTTTTTCTTACCGAAATTCAGCAGTTGAGAGATAGCATTGCGTTCTTGTTTCTGAGATTCCATCACCGGCGCTTTCTCAGGGCACTTAGCAGCCATCGCTGCTAAAACGGTATCTTCCCCTTGGGTAAAGGCGTAATCCAAGCCGTTAGCGCGGGCTGTGACAATGGGAATGCCAATTTCGGCTTCGAGTTTGGGCGCCAAGCCTTCCAAGTCCATTTTGATGATTTCGGTGGTGCAAGTGCCGATCCAGACAATTACACTGGGGTTACGATCGCGCTTAATTTGCAAGCACAGTCGCTTTAACTCATCATAATCGTTTAACTGAGCGGAAATATCCCCCTCTTCCAACTCAGCCATCGCATAGCGAGGCTCAGCAAAAATCATCACGCCCATTGCGTTTTGCAAGAAATAGCCGCAAGTCTTAGTACCGATGACCAAGAAAAAGCTATCTTCAATTTTTTGATAAAGCCAAGCTACGCAGCTAATCGGACAAAAGGTGTGATAATTTCCTGTTTCGCATTCAAAGTTTAAAGCTTCCGGTTCATTAGTAGTAATAGCAGTCATATTTCAAATGTTCTCCCTTTAAATTGTTTTTCGTCTCGAACAGGACTTGCGGCGGAGCGAGGAAACACCTGGATTTTGCGATCGCATCTCTTGCTGCAGACAAGCATAAGTGGTTTTTCAGGTTGTTTTTCCTCTCGAACGCGAACAGGCGCATTGGCGAGGAAACACCTGTGAAAGTGCGATCGCGCTGAAGCAGCGAACAATAATAGAAATACCTGGTTTTGGCGTAATTTCTCAGAAAAATAGATGCAGCAAACTCAATATTTCCGCAGCAGCCGCAGCATCCAAAATTCTGGCTAAAAAATTCTGCGCGAGGGCATACAATCCCTCACAGCAGGGATTTAGTTTACTTCAAATCGCTAAGGAAAAAAGCCTTTTGGCAGTTGTGAGTTGGAGCTAATTAAAAATTAACAACTCGCAACTCACAACTCACAAATAGAGCGGAAAACTTCAAGACTAGAAGAGCGCGGGCGATCGCAACAACCTCACTTAAAATCAGATAAAAAGCCGGAAATTTCTTCATCTTCATCGTCGGAATCCAAATCACCGAGATCTAGAGCATCTAAATCATCTTCATCTGGATCTCCGGTAGTTGCTTCCCCCAGATCGTCGAGTCCGAGATCGTCGAGGTCATCGTCATCAGATACAGAGAAATCGTCAATACCGTCATCGTCCAAGTCGCCCAGATCCATGTCTAGGTCATCTGAGGTCGCTGTCCCAAAAGGATCGGGTATTTCTTCGGCGACAAACTCTGCATCTTCTTCCCCAAACGGATCGGAAATCCCCGATTCGAGATCTCCAGAGGTCAAAGTCCCAAATTGTGAGGCTTCATCTTCCTCGTCATCGCCGAGGTCGAGACCGCCCAAAGCCAAGGCTTCATCTTCCTCGTCATCGCCGAGGTCGAGACCGCCCAAAGCCAAGGCTTCATCTTCCTCGTCATCATCGCCGAGGTCGAGACCGCCCAAAGCCAAGGCTTCATCTTCCTCATCGTCACCCATATCAAAGTCAGATACGGCGTCTTCCTCATCGTCGCCCATATCAAAGTCAGATACGGCGTCTTCCTCATCGTCTTCGAGACCGAGACCGTCCAAAGCCGAGGCTTCTTCCTCGTCATCGCCCATGTCGAAGTCGGAGACCGCTTCTTCCTCGTCATCCTCCATGTCGAAGTCGGAGACCGCTTCTTCCTCGTCATCGCCCATGTCGAAGTCGGAGACCGCTTCTTCCTCGTCATCGCCCATGTCGAAGTCGGAGACCGCTTCTTCCTCAAACTCATCGAAGGATTCCTCCTCGGAGCTCATTGCTGACGCTGCTGCTGCCAGACCGGCGACTCCGGCGACTCCGGCGACTACTCCGGCTGCTGCTAAGGCTGCACCGCCCAATTTCTTAGATTTGGCTGCGGGTGCAGCAGTGGCAGTTTGAGCGGCTGCGGGTGCAGCAGTGGCAGTTTGAGCGGCTGCGGGTGCAGCAGTGGCAGTTTGAGCGACTGCGGGTGCAGTAGTGGCAGTTTGAGCGGCTGCGGGTGCAGTAGTGGCAGTTTGAGCGGCTGCGGGTGCAGTAGTGGCAGTTTGAGCGGCTGCGGGTGCAGCAGTGGCAGTTTGAGCGGCTGCGGGTGTTGGAGATGTGCCGATCGTCTGCGGCGCGATATTTGAGGGCATACCCAGCGCGATGTCCGGGTCAAAATTTAGCCCCAACACTTCGATCAGGCTGTCTGCATCCGGCTTGAGTTTTGAGAAGGGCAGCATTAATTGCTGGAGTTCCGGCTCCAGGGCAGCCGCAATTCCCAGGATGAGGTAAGAAACAGGCCTTTTCCCGCCGTCGGGTGTGGCGACCGTGTTCTCAGCCGTCATGTGCAGGAGCAGCCAAGCCCGATTTACCTGGTAGTAGTCCAACCACTTCTGTTTGAGAGCAACTGAAAAAGTATCAAAAAAAGCCATAACCTCTTTATCCTCATCCTGATCGCTAGACCTATTAAACCATCATCAGGTCTAGCTCATCTTCCTCCTTCTTGACCACCGGTTGCACTGGATTTAGATAAAAATCTGAAAGTAAGGCAAATAATTCGCGATCGGGCGTGTCGTTGGGCACTACTCCTTCGGGCATTGCCAAAATCTGGTCAGCGATGTTGAGGTAGTAATCGCAGACATAGTTGAGGGAAGGATCGCTTTCGGCCATCTCAAACAATGTTTTGCCTTTGACGCGAGAAACTCGGATGTCTTCAATCAGGGGCAGCACTTCCAGTACCGGCATGGGTACAGAGTCAATGTACTTGTCGATCAAGTCGCGCTTTGAGGTGCGGTTGCCAATTAAACCAGCGAGCCGCAACGGGTGAGTGCGGGCTTTTTCGCGGACTGAGGCGGCGATGCGGTTGGCTGCAAATAAAGCGTCGAACCCGTTGTCGGTAACAATCATGCAGTAATCGGCGTAGTTCAATGGGGCTGCAAAACCGCCGCACACTACGTCACCGAGTACGTCGAACAGGATGATGTCGTATTCGTCGAAGGCATTGAGTTCTTTGAGCAGTTTGACGGTTTCACCGACTACATAGCCACCGCAGCCAGCTCCTGCAGGAGGGCCCCCTGCTTCTACGCAGTCAACGCCGCCGTAGCCTTTGTATATGACATCTTCGGGCCAAACGTCTTCGTAGTGATAGTCCTTTTGCTGAAGGGTGTCAATAATTGTGGGGATCAAGAAGCCAGTGAGGGTAAATGTGCTGTCGTGCTTTGGATCGCAACCGATTTGCAAAACTTTCTTGCCGCGCTTGGCTAGGGCAACGGAGATGTTGCAGCTTGTTGTCGATTTACCAATTCCACCTTTTCCGTAAACTGCTAGTTTCACTCTTGGTTCTCCTATAGGTTTCTATCAAAACGATGAGGGCTGGGTTTTGATGCTTTTTTTCGATCGCCCAATTGCCATAGCCCAATTGCCATAGCCCAATTGCAATTCCCTTACTGTCAGTCGATTTGAGATTTCAGATTTGAGATTAAAGAATGGACTCCACAGATGAATCTGGGGCTTCTCTCTAACTAAAATTTTCGATCTCGACGACTTTTGTTTGGGGCTTGTATCCGTCTTTGGGTTAGACCCATTTTGGACTCTGCCCTTAGTCACCTCGTTGAAAGCATTATTAGCTAACTTGCGATGAAAAGAAAGGGGGCGTCTAAATGAAAATGCTAGTAAATTTGTTTATTTTGCATCTTTGGGAATCTTAACTGGTTTTTTGATATAAAAATCTATTTTTAGATTATTTTTAGATTTTAAATTGATTTTAGAATACTTTCTTAATATAAAGAGGTACAAAAATAAAACAAAAATTAACTTCTCAAACAATCTGGGCTTTTGGCTTTGGGGCTAGAATGCAGGCAGTTGATGGCTTGTGCGGGTAACTGGAACGGTCATAAAGGCGCTAGTGGATGAGGCAAACTCGAAGTGAGTTCGGATCAGTGGGGTCAGGGGAGGGCAAATTTATGGGATTTGAGATTTGAGATTTGAGATTTGAGATTGGGAAAGATTGACTTTGCTGGGGTTTCTGGTGTTTTGTAAAAAATTGTGAATTTTTAGGAAATGGTGGGGAGTGGGAGAGTGGGGGAGGGGGAGAGGAGGAGGGGGGAGAGTTGGAGAGTTGGAGATTGGGAGAATATTATTTTTTCCCAATGACTACTGATACCAGTTAAAAAAAAGAATGCAACTGTAGGCCCGTGATCCAAACCACGAGCTTCCTCTGTCATTTCCAATTCTTCAATCTAAAATCTAAAATCTAAAATCTAAAATCGTATGGCTGCTAACTAATGACAACTGACGATCGGAATCTCGATCGCAAATTCAGTGCCCCGTCCAGCTTCCGAAACGCAGTCGAGTCGCCCCCCGTGCTGTTCGACAACTAAATGGTAAGAAATCGACAGTCCCAACCCCGTGCCCTTGCCGACTGGTTTGGTAGTAAAAAACGGGTCAAATAATTGGCGACGAATCTCCTCCGGTATGCCCCGCCCGTTGTCGGAAATGCGGATCGCCACAAAATCGTCCCCAACAACTTCAGTACGAATTTTAATTGTGGGAACAGTCAATGGAGAATTAGGATTTGACGCGGGTGAATTTTTCGCATTTCTCGCCGCCCATTCCCCTTGCTGGATTTCTTCATCCAAAGCATCAATAGCATTGCCGATAATATTCATGAACACCTGATTGATCTGACCGGCACAGCACTCGATGTTGGGCAAATTGCCGTATTCTTTAATAATGTGAATAGTTGGATGTGCTCCGTGGGCTTTGAGCCGATGCTGCAAAATCAACAAAGTGGTTTCAAGTCCCTCGTGAATGTCAACGAGCTGGATGTTAGATTGATCGGATCTGGAAAAATTACGCATCGACACAACTATTTGGCGGATGCGCTCGGTTCCTACTTGCATAGAAGACACTAGCTTAGATAAGTCTTCTACCAAAAAATCGACTTCCATCTCTGCGGCTGCTTCCCGAATTTCCGAGGCTGGTTCGGGATAGTGCTGCTGGTAAAGTTCCAAAAGTTGGAGCAATTCTTTGATGTAGTGGCTGGCGTGGGAAAGGTTGCCGTAGATAAAATTAACAGGATTGTTAATTTCGTGAGCGATACCGGCAATCATTTGTCCCAAAGAAGACATTTTTTCGGTTTGCACTAATTGAGTTTGAGTTTGCTGCAACTTTCGCACAGTTTGCTCTAATTGCTGCGCTTGATTTTTCAAGCAAGTTTGCTTTCGCCGCAGGACTTCTTCGACTCGCTGGCGCTTGATAATATCCCGTCTCAACAATTCATTTGATTCTAAAAGTTGAGCGGTGCGTTCTTCAACTTGTTTTTTTAAGTCGTCGTGAGCTTGGCGCAGGGCTTCTTGGGCCCGCTGCCGCTCTAAAATTTCTTGCTGCAAAAGTTCGTTGGTTTTCTGCAATTGGGTGGCTCGATCGTCCACTGCTTGTTGCAACAGCTCGATCGTCCCATACATTTCAGATTGGTTAAAAACTTGTGGCAAACTTGTCTCAGAAACAACACCCAAAAGTTCTCCCTGGCTGCCAACTACTACCAAACGGCGGACGCAGTGGCGCTGCATGGACTGGTGGACACTCCAGAGAGAATCGGCCGGAGATATGCAAAATAAAGGCGCACTCATGGCCTCTATAGCCGATATTTGGGAGAGGTTTAATTCCAGGGCGTGAAACTGCACGATGTCGCGCTCGGTGACAATGCCGATCGGAATTTGGTAATTTTGTATTGGTGTGATCGCCCGATCGGGATGCGGGATTGGCTCTTCGACAATGACGACGGAACTAACTCGATGCTTGACCATGAGCTGGGCTAAATCGAGGGCTGAGGCAGTTGTTGGGGCAGAAATGACTTCGCACGTCATGACATCTGCTGCACAGCGCAAATTGGTTAGCAAGTTAATCGGTTGCAGGGCTTCGTGAATGGCTTCGCGGGTGATGATGCCGATAAGTCGCGAGTCCTCGTCCACTACGGGCAAATGCCGGATGGAGTGCTGGCGCAACGTGAACATAGCTGTGAAAATATCTGGAGACTCGGATTTTTTGAGGGTAATGGGCGATCGAGTCATTACGTCAGCAATTGTCAGTCCGACTGTACAAGCTGCGACGGTAGTTAGCTTGACGATATCCCGTTCTGTAAAAATGCCGATGGGCCGATGATCTTCCACGACTAAGACGCAACTGCGCTTGGCTGCGCTAGCAACAGCGTTTTGTTTTTCGCCACAAAGCTGACATGAGACGCGCATCGGGTTCATGAGAGCCAACACCTGGGCGATCGGGGTTTCTGGGGCCACGGTGAGGGGGTGGCGGTCGATCGCCACATCTAAAGGTGACGAGTAGATTGGCCGGCTGTTGGGGCGTTCGGCGGGTTCTGATGCTTTAATTGTTGGTGGCTGCAGGGCTGAATCTAGGAAATGCTGTAATTGTTCTTCTTGGAGCATGATTATTAATTTTAGTTAATGAGTTGTTACAATTTTGGAGACTTGGGTTGGCAGACTTAGCATTAATTAAGCGGGTGACAGATGCTCGATCGCCTAAAATCTGATTGTTAGAACACCCTTATTTAATTTTTATTTTTTAAATTCTATGTCGTGGACTCCCTTAAGTCATCGAATTCATCACTTGCCACTGATCCTTGCGGGCCCGATTTTGCGCCGGACAGAAAGTCGGGCCGTGACAGTTTGGCTGGCTCTGAAAGCACCCCGCCAAGTCGAACTCAAGGTTTATTCGACAGAGGGCGGAACCGGCGAAATTGTCGATCGGCCCTTGCTCCAAGGTGCGAACTCTACCGTGCAGATCGGCAAATACCTGCACGTAGTCGCGGTGACTGCTAAACCAATTAACAGCAATGTCTTGACATCCGGACAAATTTATGCTTATGACATCGAGTTTACTGGGAGTCGCGAGTCGCCATCGGGGGTGGCAGTCCCAGAAAATGAGAAAGAAAATCTCATTTCTTGTCTGTGGCCGCCGTCCCCTGATTTATCGGCTTTGGGATTGGAGACGATCAGTTATTTCGCCCACCAGTTGCCCACTTTTGCCCTGCCGCCGCAGGATTTAAACTATTTGCGTATCGTTCACGGTTCTTGTCGCAAGCCGCACGGAGACGGCAGAGATGCGCTGCCAATCTTGGATAATTCGATCGAACAGTTTGCAGGAACAGCAAATAGCAGGCCCCACCAACTGTTTTTAACGGGCGACCAAATTTACGGCGACGACGTTGCCGATGCCATGCTGTGGGCATTGACTGACGCTGGCGATACACTGTTGGGCTGGGAAGAAAGTCTACCCCTGATGGATGATGCCCAAATAAAAAAGAATTTGTGTATCAGTATACCTAAAAATTCGGAAAACGAAACTGCACTTGGCCAAGAGAGGGAAATTTTTAGAGAGTTGCCAATTCAGAAACCGTCGGATGCTGAGTATCAGTCCAAAAAACCAATTGAGTTACAGCCTGGGACTCGCAGCGATATTGCCAGAGATTTTGGCGGCTTTACGGCGATGTTAGTCAATAAACCCGCCAATGCTAAAAGTCACTTGTTTAGCTTGGGCGAATATTATGCGATGTATTTGTTAGTTTGGTCGCCGGTACTCTGGTGTACGAGTTTTCCGAAGGGTAAGGATATTTGTCCAAATTCTAAGCAGGCAAAAGTCTGGGATAGAGAAGTTGTTGAACTTGACGGTTTTGCTCGCAATTTGTGGAGGGTGAGGAGGGCGCTAGCGAATATTCCTACTTATATGATTTGCGATGATCATGATGTTAGCGACGATTTTTATTTGAATCGAGAGTGGTGTTACCGGGTGCTGGGGAAGCCCCTGGGCCGGCGGGTGGTGCAGAATGCTTTGCTGGCTTACGCTGTGTTTCAGGCTTGGGGAAATACGCCCGCACAGTTCGATCGCGAAAAACCGGGAGATAAATTATTAAAGGCTGCTGAAAAATGGTCAGATTCGGCGGGAACTGATGTTTCTGCTTGGGAGGAGGCGGCTTCCTATTTGGGAATTCCCGGACTCGACCCAAAAACTCATTTGCCTAAGTTGAAATTAGATGAAGATGTTTTTATTTTGGATCGGGATTGCGAGGGTGTAAGTGAGGTTTTGAATTGGCATTTTATTGTGAGAAGTTTTAAGCACGAGGTGATTGTGCTGGATACGCGTAATTGGCGGGGGTATCCGGTGGAAAGTGCGATCGATCCACCGATGCTTTTGACTCACAAAGGTTTTGAGGAGCAAATTCAGAAACCTTTGAGGGAGACGGATTTTCTGAATAAAACAGGGGAGTTTGAGATTGAGGCGACGCTGGTAGTTGTACCAACAAATTTGGTAGGTTTGTCGATTATTGATGCGGTGCAAAAGTGGGATGTGGAACAGGGGAAGGTTTTTAATAGTGATGCCGGGGATGCTTGGAATTTTCATGAGTTAGCTTTTGTAAAGCTGTTGGTGGAATTTTTTAAACAGCGCGATCGGGTGATTGTGTTGAGCGGGGATATTCACTATGCTGCTGCTGTGCGACTGAGTTATTGGTCTGATTGTCATTTTGGCGATTCTCGATCGAACATTGAGCCTTTGACGAGGGAGAATTATCGGTCAAATTGTCAAAATTCTGTGTTGGCGCAGTTGACTGCTAGTGCTTTGATCAATGAGGAGTGGAAAACGCATTTAGTTCATACTAAGATTAAGTCGCTGTTTCCTGAGCGATCGCACGAATGTTTGGGATGGAATGAGCCGCTGGAATTAATGAAAATTCCCAGGAGTAGCAAAAAGAAAGCTCTGGCGGCTGCTGTTAGGAATAGACAATCTCTGCCTGATTGGGGGTATCGGATTGACTGGATTAAACGGCAAAGAGCTCGGGTATTTTTGCTGCTAGAAAAGGGAACTGCGTCAGATCGATCGCATAAAAATAAACAATTGTCATTCCTGCATAGGTTGTGGAATTTTATATCGCTGTTGTGGCGCAATCGCTGGCTGCAAGAGGGTGATGAGATTGTGGGATATAGCAATATTGCGATCGTCAGTTTTCAGTGGCCTGCTGAGAATGATGGGGAGAAAGCGGTTATGCAAAATGTTTATTGGCGGCCTCTTTGGGAGCCGGATAGTGTGGTTTACAGTCAATATTTTGTGCCACTGGGATTGGATGAGGATGATTAGATTCACGATTTCTTGAAGAAGTCGGGGATTTCGATATGGGTACAATATTGTGTTGAGTTTGTGGCCGTGTCCGCCGGGGGTTGAAACCCCCGTCTCATAGAAGACAGTCGGTTGGAACTGAGATGCTACACCATTCTCAAGAACAGGCAAGATGCCTGTTCCACAAAGAATCAGTTTTCTTGTGGGGAGTAGGGGTTGGGCAGGAGAGCCCGCCCAAAAAAGGATTATTGAGAATGGTGAAACATCTCAGTTGGAACTGAGATGTTTCACCATTTTCAACTAGCCATACTGCCAGCGACTAACAGTGATGTCAAAACTGTGCTTAGGAGCTAAACTATGGGTACGATCGATATTAATTAACAGCCCCAACACTACCAAAGATAGCAACAAAGTTTCTCCGGCAGTAGCAGAATTTCCCGATCCGGCCGACCTGCTCAATCTGTTAAAAGCCAGACGCAAAAAGTCGAGGGCGGACTTGGCAGATATGGAAGTCGTTTTGGAGATATTAGAAAACCGTCAGCGCGAAAGTTCAGCGGAAAACTAACCTTCTTGCTGTGCGATGAACCTAAAATCCTTGACGTATATAGCAGATAATAGCAAGCCCGTGACGAGATTTGAACTCGTGACTTCCTCCTTACCAAGGAGGTACTCTACCACTGAGTTACACGGGCATAAAAAATTAAGAATCTCCAATTAAAAAATTAATTTTTAATTCTTAAATTTTAACTTTTTATTAAATTGAGGTGGGCCGAGCTAGATTTGAACTAGCGTAGGCGTAGCCAGCGGATTTACAGTCCGCCCCCATTAACCGCTCGGGCATCGACCCATTTCCATCACAGTTATATATCCTAGCACCAGAATCTTTATTTGCAACATTATATTTAAAACTTTAATCATTAACTTGAAAACACATAAGTGAGTTAGTGGCAGACGGGAAAATTGAACACTGTTTAAGGTGTGCATTGCTACGTCTAGGCTGGGTGCCAGCCCGCAGCAGGGCTGTTTCATTCTCTTGTAGGGGCAGCAAAGAGTGGCTGCCCCCATGTCCCAAACGCCTGTGAACTCGTCTGTGGGGGGGTAGGCACGGGGAGTAGGGGTAGCACTACCCCTACAAAAGCCTGATTTTCCTGAGAATGAAACAGCCCTGCCGCCCGGAGCACCCTAAGTCTAGACTAAGAGGAAATTCCTAATTCACTAATTCCCCGGTTTCTTGCAGGGAGTGCAGGCGGCGGTAAATACCTTGTTGGCTTAAGAGTTCTTCGTGGCTGCCAACTTCGACGATTCTACCGCCGTCGAGTACGACGATCGCATCGGCTTCGCGAATTGTACTCAGTCTGTGGGCAATAATGATGGTGGTGCGCGTACCGAGGATATTTCGCATGGCTATCTGGATCGATCGCTCGCTTTCATAGTCCAAACTAGAAGTAGCCTCATCAAAAATTAACACATCCGGCTCCACCAATAGCGCCCTCGCAATCCCCAACCGCTGCCGCTGACCGCCGGACAACCGCATTCCTCTCTCCCCGACCACGGTATAGTAACCTTGGGGCAACAGTCGCACAAAATCGTCTACTTTGGCAATGCGACAAGCATCCTCAACTTGCTCGAAAGTTGCGTTTCTGTTTCCGTAAGTCAAATTTTCCAGCAAAGTACCGTTAAACACGTCTACTTCTTGGTGGACAATGGCTAAACGCTGGCGGTAGCGAGTCACGTCTAAGCTGCGAATGTCTTCGCCGTCGATCAGAATGCGGCCGGAGTTGGGTTCAAAGTAGCGAAACAGAAGTTTAACTAAAGTCGATTTCCCGGAACCCGATCGCCCGACTAATGCTACAGTCTGACGGGGATAAATCAATAAATTCACATCCTGCAAAACGGGTTTTTGACTGTCGTACCCGAAGGTCAAACCGCTGAATTCAACTTTGCCGGTAAAGTTATAAGGCGACGCCGATCGAGCATTTTCTGCTAAATTAACCGCATCAACACCGTCTGGCGTTTGCATAAACTCGTGGAACCGGATCATTGAAGAATAACGCCGCGCCAATAATTCGGCGATAATGCTAATCGGGCGCAGTTGGGAATATGCCATGCTTGCCAGGGTGTAGACGGTAACAAAATATCCGAGGGAAATTTTGCCTGCAACCGTGGCTGCTAGGCTAAAACCAAGAACTGAAAACAAACACAACTGGACGATCGTCTGCTGATATGTCCCCAAGGTGACGTATCCTTTGTGAATGCGGTGGATCACGACTTTTAATTCGCGATCGAGTCTCGTGGTTTGCCTTTTGAGTTCATCGCTTTCTGTGGCAAAAGCTTTGACTGTTTTGATGTTGGTGATAATTTCCGAGTTGCGGCTTTCGGTATCTTCGATGTATTCATCCAGACTTTCTTCCCGCGCAGTCACCTTTTGCAGGCCTTTGAGGGTGAAACTGAGGATAAATAGGAATGAAACTAAAATTAATAAGCCAATCCGCCACTCAATTAACCAGATAACGGCAAAAATGCCGATTAAGCGGACGACTTCGGGGATGAATTCGCCGGCAATTTCTGGATATGTCCAAGTATGGTTGGCGATGCCTTTGGCGATGCGGCTGGCAATCCGTCCGGCGTTGTTTTCGTCGTAGAATTCTAGGGGTAAGGTGAGGATTTTGCCGATCGCACTTCTCATTTGATCGCGCCTTGCCCTCAATGGTATCGCCCAGTGGAACCAATTTCCCACCCAAGGCTGTACTGGTGCTTTGGCGACTGTTACCAGAAAAATTATGCCCAGCAAGACCGATAGCGATAATATTTTGTTGGGTGAGTGCTGGGTAAAAGAGGCGATCGCTGTTATGAGTTTTTGCGTTACTGTATCTGTGGGTTGACCCGACAATACGTTTAATATTTGACCGATCGCGTAAGGAACAAGCAAATCGGCTAGTGCCAAAACACTGGATGCGCCTATGCTGTAAACTGATATTTTCCAGTAGCGATTGTAGTATTTGAAGATGTCCTGAAAGCTTGCCATAATTCTTTTTGCGATACAACCCTTATAAACACTTGAGTCTGATAACTGCGCGCTCCTGACGCCCTGCTTACAAGTGTACTACAAAAGTAGTCGATCGGGGAACTCTCTGGGGATAAGTTGAAGCAGATCAGCCGGCTTTTGAAGGCGATCGAGGTTTTTGCGCGAACGCAACCCTCGCTGATGAGGAATAGACCTCTCCAGAAAAGCAAGTCTTTAAGAGGCAGGATGCCTGTTCCACAATAATTATTGGAGAGGTCTAATTATATTAAGTAACCCTACAAAATTAATTACATGAAGACTCCTTGCTAGGTAAGGGTTTCAGTAGAAATATTGTGTAATTAATTCGGAACTACTACTTATTTATTGTGACTCGGGCATCGTAAGGAAGCAGATCGATCGCGCGCAACGATATTTCAGATCGTGTCTGATCGACCATAATATTTTCGTCGGGGCGCGTTTACTTACTTGTGGGCAACAATTGATTTAGCGCACCACACAAATATTTTTTCACGGTGTCCCTGCTTGCACCCACCCCACTCGGAATGGTAAAGATCATCTCGACATTTAATAGATTGCCATCCTGTGAGGCAAATACATCGATCGGCAAAGCACGCTGAAATGCTGTTGCGGGATTTTCCGCTTTCATGACACCCAGGTTCACATCGGTGCTGACAGTCTTGATACCCTCGCGGGCTAAAATGGGTCGCAATTGTGAAAAGGCTCTTTCTATTGATAACCCCTCAACCTGAACGCGCGCAGAAAAGGCTGCACCATTGAAAAAGTCCCCTTTTTTTTGAAAGCTTTCCTCGCAGGTTGTGGCAAAAGCGGGGGTGGCTAAACAAAGAAGAGCTATGGTCAAGACAAGGGAGCGCATATAGCTGAGTTACGAGAATGCAAGAGTCATCAAAATCAAGATAAGCATCCTACGACTGTTTGGCAAGTGCTGTCTGAGGGCAAAAAATGCAAAAGACAGAATTTTTCTTAAATTCTGCCTTCTGAGCAAGGCCTTATAAGTTTTACGTTTGAGCAGTCTGTTAGCTGAAGGTGTAGGCTGATTGCAGCGCCCACCAGATCAAGAAGCCGATTCCGCCGGCAATGACAATCGCCGAAATGGCGATCGCTATAGGACTGTCAGCTCCCTTGAACTTCATGATTCCGCGATTTAAATCTGACATGACAGTGTTCTCCCACAATTCCAGCTTGATTGTAGCTTTGCCGTCGGCGGATGGCGGTCAATTTTCACGCCAATTACTGATTTGGTTAATGATCTGGCTGCTGAAATTTCAGGTGGGGATAGGCTTTGGGGGTTTTTACTGGGTTTCTGAAAAAAACTTACTAAAAAGACTTGACAAATTTCGAGAATTGAGACAATATTGTTAATACCGCAGGAAATGCGGGTGTAGCTCAGTGGTAGAGCGTCACCTTGCCAAGGTGAATGTCGCGCGTTCGAATCGCGTCACCCGCTTTAGAAGATAAAAAAATCAAGGAAACCGGAAAGTAGATGCAGAAAGTTTTCGGTATACTCCTAATGATGGTTGAAAATACCTAAGTTAGTGGTAAGATTGAATCCAGAACTTGCAAGTCAAAATTGCCGATCGGGCGATATCTCGGAACAGGCAGTTGAAAGCCTCGGTAGGGCGGAATTTACAAGTTTGATTAAGTGGATATGTTAACGATTATTTTTGCAAAAACGCTTTTTTTATCCGATCGCTAGTGCCATCTCAAAAAGCTCCAAAGATTGACTTAAACGATGAGTACCCCTGTCCTTGCCGACGCCGGGGTAGTCTAGTTCCCATAACGTTGACAGAAGCCTTTGGCTGCAACCGCTGTCAACAAATATTTGTATTGGACGAAAGTGGATACGTGATTGAGCAACTATCAACGAACTATCCTTACAAGCAGGCTTGGCGGTGGACGGGCAACCAGTGGAACAGAGCGCATCCGGGTTTGAAGGCCCATTACTTGCCACTGGCTTTGGGTATGATATTAGTGCCGCTAGTGATTTGGTTGCCCTTGGCGCTACACTCGCCGGGCCCGAATATTATTCTGTGGGCAATGGTCGCCGTGCTGCTAGCAATGCTGCCGGCGCTGATGGTATGGCTGGCTTATAGGCGTTAGCTAGATGATAATAGAGGATTTTACCCATTCATCAGATGCCGCAAATGTCGCGCGTCGCGCTTATCAAGCTTCTTTGGAGTTGGCTACGACAAAGAGTGCCGATCGCGCTGCAGCTTTGCAGGCGATGGCGGGCTCGCTGAAACGCCGGCAAAATGATATTTTAGAAGCAAATACTCTGGATCTAGAAGCGAGTCGGGACATGGCGATTCCCGAGTTGATTGTGGAGTGGTTGAAGCTGACGCCGGAACGGATCAAGACAACTGTGCAAATTCTGCAACGGTTGGGGGAAATGCCAGATCCGATCGGTAGGGTGATCAATGCTTCTTATCAGGTCGATCGCTGTCAGGTTTACTGTCAGTCGCTGCCACTGGGGGCGATCGCTCTAATTTACGAGGCGTTTCCAGAGTTGGGGGCGATCGCCGCGGGTTTGTCTCTCAAAAGCGCTAACAGTTTGATTCTTAAAGGCGGCAGCGAAAGCTGGCAAACTAATGCTGTAATTGGGGAAGCTTTGGTGTCGGCGATCGATGAGGTAGGTTTGCCATCGGGATGTTTGCAGATACTGCCGCCGGATCGGGGCGCTTCGATCCGAGAATTGGTCACTCAAGACCAATATCTCAATTTAATTATTCCCTACGGTAGACCAAGTTTGGTGCAGCAGGTAGTTAGGCTGTGTACAGCACCAGTTTTGAGGTCGGCAATGGGAAATTGTTACCTTTATTGGTCGCCGACTGGTAGTTTGGAGATGGCAAGGTGGATGATTTTGGACAGCCATCAAAGCGTGCCCGATCCTGTTAATGCGATCGAGAAAGTGCTGATCGATCGCAACCAAAAGCCTTCTTCCCTAGTCAGGCTGTGGAACAGTTTAAAAGAAAAAGGCTTTCAAATTAGCGGCGATGCGGATCTTGTTGCAGATTTCCCAGAGTTGAAGCTGGCGGAACCATACGAGTGGACTCAACCGTATTTAAACAAAACCATAGCGTTTAAAGTTGTCGATAGTTTAGAGATTGCGATCGGCTGGATCAACCGCTACAGCAGTGGTCACGCTGACTGCATTGCCACTGAATCTTACTTAGAAAGTCGCCAATTTGCTCTGGATGTTAACAGCGCCTCAACTTTTATTAATGCCTCACCTCGGTTTTGGCGCTATCAAAATCGGGGAGATGCGATATTTTTGGGAATGTCCAACCAAAAAGGTTATCGCCGGGGATTGATCGGGTTAGATACGCTGACGACAATTAAAGAAATTGTTCAGGGAAACGGGCTTTTTTAATCTTATAAGTTATTTAGAATTGGTTATTGGGATTAAACCAAAGTCAACAGTGGGAGACTATTATCGATGCGTAAGCCTTTAATAGTTGTTCCAAAAATATTTTTATAGGATACAATAATATCTGGGTAGAAGAATCAGGCAGCCTTGATCTAAAGCAATTTGATCGCAAGCTCCAGGATAGCCGCAGTGGAGACCGATAAAATCTCCGCATCCTAACAATAAGCCGCCGGATTTATGTGTGGGTTCAATCTAAAATCGGGTACGGGATCTAATTAAATTTAGAAACTTATTAACTCACATGAAAATACTCTTAGCGATCACATGAAATCCGAAAAATCACTCAATACTGTAGACAAGACTGCAACGCCGACTTTAGGCAAAGAAACGCTAATTCCACACTCAGTATACGCTAAGAAATTGCGCCCACTCCTGCCATCAGAAGCCTTTAAACCAGATTCTAGCAAGTTGGTTATACTGTTCATTAATATGGCCATTTTGCTACTGGGTTGGGGGATTGCCGATTGTCTAGATCAGTGGCCCATCTATCTTCTATGGCTTTATTTACCTTTATCTTTAATTATGGGTAATAGTATCGTAACTATGGGATTTTTCGCCCATGATTTCATGCACGGTAGCGTCAATAAAAAGTCTCGTATGACTTATCATATAATTAGTTTTCTAGGGTTTGCAATGATGTTTATGCCTTCTACTCAGTGGAAATATGTTCATAACATTGTACATCACAGTCAAACAAATTATCTAGAAGATCCGGATCGCAATTACCTTTACCACCAGCCGAATAGTTGGGGGAAATGGATTCATAATTTCTTTGCGCCAGCGATTGATAATCCATCTTGGTTATTAATAGTAGGACTTCCAGCATCGTGGTTATTTCATCAATTTTGCCACCTCTCGTCGAGCCTATTGTTTAATAATAAAATTGTGGATTATGTGCCCGCTGCATTCACAGTCAGTCAGAAAGATAGATTAAAAATTGCTCTTGAGTTGTTTGCGGTTTTATGCCTGCATTTTAGCATTTTATTCTATTTAGAGTTTCATGCGCTAAAAATCCTTCTTGGGTACTTGCTACCCTTAGCAATCGGTCATACAGTTGCAATGTTTTATATCTACACAAATCACCTGATTTGTCGGATGACGAGTGTTAATGACCCGCTGATTAATAGTCTTTCAATACGGGTTCCCAAAATAGTTGATTTGTTGCATTTCAAATTTTCATATCACACGGAGCATCATATTTTCCCTAGTCTTAACTCAGACTATTACCCTTTGGTTCAAGAGTTGATCCAAATTCACTATCCTGGGCGGATGAATTTACTGGATGCTGGTGAAGCTTGGCAATTGTTAATGAAAACTCCTCGGCATTACAAAGATGAAGTCACCTTAACTGATTATTTAGGGGAAACTTCGGTAAATTGCCCTCTTGAGAATTCTGCTGTAACACCTTTGCCATAGCTAAATACACCCGTTACGCTCACAAGTGTCCCCCAGACTACAACTAGAAACCGACGCTAACGAGCAATTTCACCTGACGGGATAACCACCCCGTCAGGCTTAGAATTCTACATCCAAAATATTCCCACGGGTTGATTCAGAAAGATAATTCTATTTATTTGTATTATTAGTAATCGCGATATTATGGTGCAAGAGTTGTTGAAAATTCACTATCCTGATCGCATGAATTTAATCGATGCTGGCGACGCTTGACGCTTGCTGCTGGAAACACCCCGGAATTATCAAGATGAAGTTACCTTCACTGATTCCTCTGGAACAATGTCTGTAAATTGCTCGCTCGCTGAAGACTACAAAAGCTGAGAATGGGCAAAGGAATTTTATTTTGGGGAGTAGGGTTGGGCGTCTCGCCCAACCCCTACTCCCCAAAAATACACTCCTACATACTGATGCTATTGAGTACCAACGAAGGCTTGAGAGCAAAGTAAGGGATTACTCGTTTTTGATTGTTAGCATCAATTTTTTGTTCTGCCATATTCAAATTTTGCTGGAACTGTCTGGCTAAAAGTTGGATCGGGGTTCCCGCAAAAACTTCGTCGAAGCTCATCCGGTAGAGTTCTCGGAAAGATTTATCGTAAAAACCTAAACGGTCATATCGATAAGCTGACAAAATAAAGAGAATTTGCAGTTGATTGGCCGCTCGTTTGTACGGAGGAAGCAACCGTAAAATGTCCTTTTCCGTAATTACTTCTAGATTACCCGAAGCGGTAATCCTAGGAATGTCCCGGTAGGCGGCCAAAGGCATATTAGCTGCAAAACTCATGTATTCATACTGGGGAAAATTGACTGCTGAATGCTGTGGGCCACAGGTAAAAATTACAGTTGTGACAATTGCAATTAATTGTTCAACTGTGTCGATGTGGTCTGGCATTCCTTTGACTTTACCGCCGTTATCAGACGCTAATTCTTGAGCCCAGGTTTGCAGTTCCACATCTTGTACGATCGCCTCTTTCGTCGGGTAAAAGTGTTTGAGATAGCCGGAGACAAAGGTTTCGATCGCATTCCACAGCAGCAATCCATCATCTCGGTAAGGATAGTGAGGCAGTTGATTTGGATCGTCCATGCCCCGATTTTTCAGTTCGGTTGGGAAGGCAAATTGATCCAGACTCCAGTTACTGCAAGCCTCTCTAGCTATTTCCATTGTCTCTGGCAAGCTACCGCTTAGCAAGTCATCGACTGGCCCGCCCGGAGCGATCAAATAAGAACGCGCCAGCTCGTTGTTAGTCAACATAAACCGAAAGTGCGGTTTCAGCAGCAGGCTAAGGGGGTGATTATTAGCCAACTGTCGGGCGGTGACGATCGCGATTGGTTCCATCACCAAATGAGTTCGACCTAAATGCGAACTCATTTCGTGGTGATTGGCATCTGCTACTTGCACGCAGAGTTTCGCAAACAGCCAATCCACAGGAGGATCGAACGGGGTGTAAAGATGGCTATTTGGGGTCGGATCTAGTTGAATGGCGATCGGCACCAGTTCACCGCGATCGCGGATTCCCGTCCACCGCCAAGCGAAAAAAGCTCGCGGTTTTGGCAAGAATTTTCTGCCTTTTTCATAGCTGCCGCCTCCAATTTTTGAAGGCGCGCGATAGTGTTGGTCGCTACCCGTATAATCGGCAATGTAAATATTTTTTTGTTGCAACTCTTGGCCCAGATCGAATAAGGGGTGAAAGCTGGAAATTTGTGCCAGTGTTTGCGCCCGAGGATCGCCGGCATCTAACAAACGAATCACCATCGGATTTGCTCCAGACAGGCGCTGTTCTGCAAAAGAGCGATCGGTTTGGTAGATTTTGGCAACAGCAGGTAGCGGCAGCAGAGTAAAGAAATCTTCATAGTCTTGGAGGTCGTCGAGAGGATCGAGAAAACTTCTCGAATCGGCCGCCAGCATATTTCCGGGAAGTTCCGATGTTGCTAGTATCCGCTCTCCAATATACTTGCTCGAAAAGTTCTCGACTGGTGGCAGATCTTTCAATAATGCCAAAGGTGATAAACTCTCATGGTCAAACTGATAAGCTTGTTGCTGACGATTCAAGGAATCTTTGCGCTGTTCTTGGTTCGGGTCGTCTTGAGGAAGAGAAGGTTTCATTTTGTCTACCATTGTATAAATCAACTCTCTTTTTGTAGTAAAAAATCGAATATCATCACTACCGATAGAGGAGGGAATTTAAAAAGTATTGTGCAGGCTCACGCTTGATATAGGTCTTATTCACCGAGCAATAATCTTATTCCGGATTTTTTTAAAGTCAGAAAAATTCCTCAAAATAAGGCAACACTTCTCGATCGCCCTAAATCTAGAGCATCGGTTCAGTATGCGGCCTTGACAAAACAGACGGGAAATGATATGTAAATTGAGAAGCCTGTTAAATTCTCACAATCAGGAAGAAGGAAGAAACCTTATGCGCCCTCACTTATGGCATCCTCCAATTGAACTCTCAGAAAGAGAATCGTTGATTATCAAACGCATTAAACGAGCCAAGCTCTTCACGTTTCTAAGGGCTCAACCGTTCATTGATATTTAATGATGAGTTTCAAGAAGAACTTGCTACAATCTTTAAAGATAGCACCGTGGGTCATAGCCCAGTTCCTCCTGCAAAAATTGCCTTGGCAATTATTCTGCAAGCCTACTTAGGCATTTCTGATGATGAAGTAATTGAAGAAATGCTGATGGATCAACGTTGGCAGTTAGTTCTCGATTGTCTCAAGTGTGAAAGTCCGCCTTTGGGCAAAGCCACTTTGGTGAGATTCAGAAAGGGCTTAATTAAAAAAGAACTGGACCAACGTTTAATTGACCGCACCGTAGAGATTGCCAAACAAAAAGGTGGGTTTGGCTCATCTCAACTCAAAGCGGCTTTAAATTCGTCGCCGTTATGGGGAGGCGGCAAAGTTGAAGATACATATAATCTATTGGGTCATGATGAGCGTAAAGCAGTGAGTGTGATAGCTGCTGGACAGGGGCGGGAGCCAGCAGAAATTGCCCTGGAAGCCGGTGCACCAATTCTCAATAGTTCCAGTTTAAAAACGGCTTTAGACTTAAACTGGGATGACCCTTCCGAGCGTCAAAACGCACTCTCAATCATTCTAAATAGCTTAAATTATGTTGCAGAATGGATGCAAAGCCAGTCCGATTGCAATAACTTTGAACTGGCCCAAGAGACTCTGGATGTTGCCCGAGTGATTGAATCTCAAAATGTAACTTTCGACTCTCAAGGCGTTCCGAGTTTAAGTAAAGGGGTAGCCGCATATCGTCGCATTTCTATTGAGGACCCAGATATGCGGCATGGACGGAAAAGCCGCTCTAAAAAAATAGATGGTAGGACTTACGCATTGACAGAAAACGAACTATGTGTATGACTGTTGACTTTCTCGGACAAGTGTGAAACAATAAAGTCACGGGCTATTTTTAAGTAAAGATTTCTTTGGATTTCATACCAATTTTCTATTAAGTCTTCAGCTCGCATTAGTTCGGGAGCATCCCGATTTTGCAAGTATACAAAAGTATGATAAAATGCGCTGCTTTTGGGAAAAGCCAACACTTAGCTTC
>NZ_JAUBTR010000071.1:1783-33346 GCF_036705045.1 Microcoleus sp. BR0-C5 | reverse complement strand
TCTGCGTCGGTCGGCGCTGCTTGGCAATGGCTAGGTAATCTTTACGAGCTTTTTTGCGGTAGGTTCTGGGTTTTTTCGGGCATCGGTCTTTGATTGACTCGTAGAGGATATCTAGGATTTTTTCTGTTTGCATTCTTGTCCGATCGAGAATTCCTATGTCGGTTGGATAGGTAATGTCCGCGCTGGCACAAGTCGCATCTAATAGTAATTTTCCTCGATTGCACCTTTCTCCGGGCTCTTCTGCTTCTTTTTTGTTTGCTTTGGCTGGGGGAGTGGTGGCTTCTCTGATTTTCTTCACCATTTGTTGGTTCACTTTGTTGATAAGATTGAAACTTCTTCTTTTTCTAAAATAAACCAAAAGCGATGCGTCAAATGGGATTTCATTGCTGTATGATGAGAAACCTATAAAGTATTGCAGGTATGGGTTCTCCCTGATTTGTTCTACCGCGAGCGCGAGCGCTAGTTCCTAATTTTTCCTTGATAATTAGGGTTTGCTGAATAATCGATCGCCAACCAAGAGCAGGATCTCACGATATCTGAAAGCTCAGTTAAAGATAAGTTTTTTCTGTATCGAGTCCCCCCAATTATAATTGGGGATTATCTTCAACCTAAAAACAGGTGCTCTGTTTCCAAATAGACAGAAAAACACACAAAAAACCCGGCGCCACCAGGAAGCATCGGTTCATTACTAAAAAAGTAATTGCAATAACTGTACCAGATGTATTATCGAGTTTAGCCATCACTCGATTTAGGCCGAATCTTCGTTTCCGCAAGTCCCGAACTTTCCCTCAATCGCATTGCGAATTCTCTCATCTTCCAACGCTTGCCTCTTTTTTGATTTACTCACATTTGCTCTTGGTCTTCCTAGGGGAGACCCACTGATTCTAATTCCTTTTTCTTTGCACCATGCTCGGTTTTCCCGATTTCGGTAAATGCGATCCTCTTCGAGGGCTTCGCTAACGGCATTCCCTTATTCTGGATAATATCCTGTGAACCTATGATCTGCTTCTAAAGAGTGCTTTTAAGTCCCCTGATTCGTTAAAGTTGTCCCAGCTCATCCGGTCTAAAAATACATATCCTTCAAAGCAACTTGCTGATAGTTTGGCTCCAAACTCTACGCTTTTTCCGGCTTTTCCTCTGACTATGGGACGGATATGGGGTTGACTTAAACTTACTATTCTATCCTCAATACTCTGTTTATAGTTGTCAAATAACCACTGTTGGAAAGCGAGCGACTTCTGTCAGGACTAGCAAGGTTTTATATTGCTTTTTATTCAGACCTTCTAGGCTCGCACCTGAATCGATTAGCTGTTCAATATGAGAAGCGTTTCTTTTGATATATTGGAGTTGTTTTTTAATTGCCTGTCTTCTTTTGTTGCGGGTGGGTCGTCTTTGTTTGGCTATTAATAAGTAATCTTTTCGGGCGAGATTACGGTAGGTTCTTGGTTTTTTCGTGGGTGGTTCTTTAATTTGTTTATAGAGGATATCTATGATTTTTTCTGTATGAACTCTGGCTCTGTTTAATAGTCCTAAGTCGGTCGGATAACTAATATCGGCTGGGGCACAGGTTGCATCTATGATTAGTTTACCGCGATTGGGCGATTCATTTTTGGCGTCCGAATCCTTTTTTTTTTCAGTTTTAACTGGGGTGAGAGAGCGCATTTTTTCAACCATGCGTTCGTTCACTTTGTTAATTAGGTTCGGACTAATACGCCCGTCTAAAGTGTACTAATAATGATGGGTCAAATGGTAGCTCATTACTATAGCTTGATTGACCGATAAAGTATTGCAGATAGGGGTTTTCACGGATTTGTTCTACTATTTCCCGGTCGCTAATTCCCAGCTTTTCTTTGATAATTAATGCCCCCAATGCCATTCTAAAGGATTTGGCTGGTGCCCCTTTTTCTGTGGGGAAGTTTTCAGCATATTCTGATTCAAATTCTGACCACGGGATTAGTTCGGCCATTTTCACCCAACGGTTGAGGGCTGACAACTTTCCACATGAGGGAAGTTCAAAGTCGGAGGGTGAGGCAGGAGCAAGCTCAGCTTTTTTGTACACGATCGCAGATGGTGATGCACGGGTTTTGACCTATTCTACCTGTTTATCACGGCGACTTTATTCTCGATCGCGCGCTCGAAACCTAGACCACGCAATATGCGCTCGATTATTCAGCAAGCCCTAATTAATGCCCCTAATGCCATCCGAAATGATTTAGCCGGCGGTCCCATAGATGCGGCAAAATTTTGAGCGTATTCTGCTTCAAACTCCGACCACGGTATTAGTTGAGCCATCATCACCCAACGGTTGTCTGAAGCTAATTTTCCCCCGTGAGGGAATTCAAAACTTTCTGGTGCGGTGCCGCTGGGGTCAACTTTTTGATACACGAGAGTCAACGGTTGTGCAAGGGTTCTGTACTATTTTACCTGTATTTGTTGCACGATCTGTTCGATCGCCCTATCCCCTAAGCCTTGCTGTATAAACCTTTTAGCTCATTATTCAGCAAGCCCTAACTATTTTTGACAAGGGCTAAATGATTGTCGGTGAAAGACAGATACACCGCAGCGTTCCAAAGCCAATTTATGTTTAGCTGTTCCATATCCCTTGTTATTTGTCAAGTCATATTCAGGATACTTAACAGCCAAACGTACTATTAATTCATCGCGCCAAACCTTCGCCACAATACTAGCAGCCGCAATCTGAATCGATCGCGCATCACCCTTAATCATCGTCTCTTGCTCGATCGCCAAATTGGGAATCCTTTGATTCCCATCAACCAAACACAAATCCGGCGTCACCTTCAACTTCAAAATCGCCCGTTTCATCGCCAACAAAGAAGCCTGCAAAATATTGAGGCGATCGATCTCCCGCACCGAAGCCACACCAATTTGACAGTCAACAGCCACAGCCCGGATTTTCACAGCTAACCGACTCCGGGCTGCGGCACTCAACTGCTTGCTATCGCGCACCCCGCAACTTGCTAATTCATCGAGAACTTCATCGGGCAAAATGCAGGCCGCAGCCACCACCGGCCCGAACAAAGCGCCTCGTCCGACTTCATCCACACCCGCAATTATCAGAGCGTTTGAGGGAGAGGGGGAAAGGGGAAGATGGAAAGATGGGAAGAGAGTAAAAATTTCTACTTCTTCCTTCTTCCTTCTTGTTTCTTTCCTCTTCTCTCTTCCCTCTTCCTTCATAACTATTCATCCAAAAGGGCAGATGAGCGGCGGCGTCGGCGGCGGTTAATAGCAGGCTCCTCGGGTTCGCTTGATTCGATCGACTCAGGGGATTCGATCGGCTCATTAGATTCGATCGGCTCATTAGATTCGATCGGCTCATAGGATTCGATCGGCTCATAGGATTCGATCGGCTCATAGGATTCGATCGGCTCATAGGATTCGATCGGTTCAGGGGATTCGCCCATCACATCGCTGGGTTCCTCAATCTGATCAAAATCATCAGTTTCGTCGATCAAACTCTCGCCATAAATTTGGACATCATCATCCTCCTCATCATCATCCTCAGAAAAAACAGGCTCAACTACCGACCTTTCTGGATAATAATCCCGTTCCTCAACATTCTGTGGAGGCGTCGTCGCTTCAAACTCAAATTCGAGCTGCTCGAAAGGCGGCTTGTTCGGCGCCGAGCCCGGAAGAGTCACCGAAACGATCGCATTCTTAGGATTTTTCACGCTGCGATCAGTAAGCACCAAAGGAGAAACCCCCATCAGAGCATAAACATCCTGCTCCTCCGCCGTCATTTCCACCGAAATCACCTCTGGAGGCTCCACCATCGGCTTCATCAACTCAGACTTAGCCGGACGCACGCGATCGAAATCCTCGCGCCTGCCAACAGTCGCCATATTCACCAGCCCGAAGCCCTCCGAAGCCGCCCGGATGCCGGGGGGTGCCAGATATTCAGAGCGCGTATCCGCGACGGGCGCGCTCGAAGTATTCGGCAGCCGCAACTTGCTGCGTACCGGTTCCTCCTC
This sequence comes from Microcoleus sp. BR0-C5, assembly GCF_036705045.1. NCBI lineage: Bacteria > Bacillati > Cyanobacteriota > Cyanophyceae > Oscillatoriales > Microcoleaceae > Microcoleus > Microcoleus sp. BR0-C5. The sequence goes on along the minus strand of NZ_JAUBTR010000071.1, from coordinate 29,357 downwards.
CGCCGGGAGAGCAAAAGGCTCTTCGCCAATCCGGCGGCGGCGGCGGCGTCTAGTTCCGTTCCCCAAATCCTGATAGCTGGGATGGTTGAGCAAGTCCAAAGGCGATGCGTTGCTGCCGGTCTCAAAATCCAAACTTTCGCTTTGAGGTTCCCAAGCAGCCCGAGCAGGTTCGGGGGGGCGTTCTTCCCGCACTGGGGCAGGAGTTGCAGCGGCCACAGGCGTCAAGCTGCGGCGTTCCAATCCTTCTGGCAAATTCAACAAAACGCGGTTCGACGTAGCAACAGTGCGATCGGCCGATTCCCGCACCGCTGCGGCGAAGTCTTCTTCCCCAGGCAAGCGCACCAGATGACCCAACCCGCTGCAAGTAGGGCAACTGTGGCCGAACAACTCGTAAATATTTTGACCTTGACGCTTGCGAGTCAGTTCTACCAGTCCCAATTCCGACAGTTGAGCGATTTGCGGCCGAGCTTTGTCAGCTTTGAGAGCTTTATTGAAATGTTCCAGCACCTGCAACTGATCGCGGCGGGATTCCATGTCAATAAAGTCAACAATAATCACCCCGGCAATATTGCGTAACCGCAGTTGTCTAGCAATTTCCGTTGCTGCTTCGCAATTTGTCCAGAGTACCGTTTCGCGAGCCGTCGCCGATCGAGTAAACGAGCCAGAGTTGACATCAATCACCGTCAGCGCCTCAGTCGGCTCGATAATTACATAACCGCCCGAAGGCAAATCCACCCTTGGTCTGAGGGCTTCTCGAATCGCAGCGTTAACCCGGAAAAATTCTAAAATCGAGGCGCGCTCTCGGTGGTGGTCGATCAAAACTCCCGCAGGAAGTTTACCGCCGTTCCAGCTCATCAACTGCTGCTTCACCCGCTTAATTCCATTTTGCGAGTCCACCACAATCCGATTCACGTCACCGCTGAACATATCTCGCAGCACCCGCTGGATAAAATCGTCATCCCGGTTGAGCAGTGCCGGCGCCCGCGAAGTACCGCCTTCGAGTTGAACGGCTTCCCACTGTTTTTGGAGGACTTCCAAATCTTCCATGATGGCTTCTTCAGTCATCCCTTCAGCTTCAGTGCGTACCAGCAGCCCCATCCCGGCCGGTTTCACCAAAATAGCCAGGGCTCTGAGGCGGTTGCGCTCGGCTTCCGACTTAATCCGCCGCGAGAGATTGACTCCTCTGCCGTAGGGCATCAGTACCAAATAGCGGCCCGGCAGGGTAATGTTGCCTGTTAGCCGGGGGCCTTTGCTGCCCGTCGGTTCTTTCATCACCTGTACCACCACTTTCTGCTGGGGGGTCAGGAGTTCTGTAATTGCTCCTGCCGAGCGTTTAAGGCGCAGCGGGCCGAGGTCTGTGACGTGCATAAACCCGTTACGTTCTGGATCGCCAATATTGACGAAGGCCGCATCTATCCCAGGGAGTACATTTTCAACAATTCCCAAGTAAATGTCACTGACTTGGTGGCTGCCTGTGGCTACCACAAGTTCTTGGATTTGATCTTCTGAAAAGACGGCAGCAATGCGATGCTGCTCTGCTATAACTATCTGCTTTGTCATTCAATTTCCTCAAAAAACTGGCAGCAAGTTAGAGACACTTACGCACTCATAGTGCCTCTGACTTAGACTGTAATTAGTAGTAGCTTGAAGAGTTATTAGCTGTGAGTTGGTGCAGGGTGGAAGGAAAGTTAACTGTTGACCGTTCACTGTTAACTGTTAACTATTGACTGTTCACTGTTAACTGTTACAGATAAAGTAGTTAAACCCGCCCGTACAGAGTTATGAGTTATGCTCAGCAGATAAATCTGAGAGATAGAAATAAGGAGGCTTTTATCGAGTTAGCAAGATTGAGTTTTGAGTTGACCATTGCGAAATCAATACTCAAAATTCAACACTTACAACTCTTCCTTTGAACGAGCGCGAATAAATTCATTGACACCGTACCAATTTCTTAACACACAACTTAACACTACGAACTGATAACTCCGCTTGCGTGGTGGTAGAGGGCTGGTTTTGAGCGAAAGTAGGTAGGAGTGAAAGCGCCTAGACTTTTGTTGAATTCTTGCGTGATCGCACTCAACATAACCCAGCTTGGCATTCGACTGCAACCTCCGCCCCTGCCAACCCTAAAACCTCGTCAGTCGATTTTAGATTTTAGATTTTAGATTTTAGATTTACTCCACAGATGAATCTGGGACATTGAACTAGAGTCTAAAATCTAAAATTTTTGGTTCTCCACGAATTAAGTCGGGGGCTTATTTCCGTTTGTTGACGGGTCAGTCGATTTTAGATTTTAAATTTTAGATTTTAGGTTTTAGATTTACTCCACAGATGAATTTGGGAGATTGAACTAAAGTCTAAAATCTAAAATTTTTGGTTCTTCACGACTTAAGTCGGGGGCTTATCTCCGTTTTTTGACGGGTCAGTCGATTTTAGATTTTAGATTTTAGATTTTAGATTTTAGATTTACTCCACAGATGAATCTGGGAGCTGGAACTTTAATCTAAAATCTAAAATGTTTGGTTATCCACGACTTAAGTCGGGGGCTTATCTCCGTTTTTTGACCCGCCAAAAACATCTATTGTTGAATACCCGCTCTGCGGTTTGAACCGTGAGATTTTTGAATAAGCCGACCACCGACAACCAGTCGATCGATCGAAATTAATCGCTAAATTTGGTTCAGACCCCGCTCCCGCAGGTTTGGCGCTAGATTTAGCCCGTGAATGTACAACAAAAAGGCTTGAAGTCTTGAACAGAAGCAATTTGCACCCAGCCCGCGTTGCTGGTTGACTCTTAGCGGCGAGCGACTAAAGCGCTCGAGCCGCCGCGGCTTCCATAACAAGCGATTATAGCGTGAAACGACACATCCCGATCGAGAGCCGAAGGTGAAATATTCCACCACGGCTTCCCTATCTTAACCATAACCCAGGATTAGCTGACTACGCTCAACCTGTAGAAGCTGAATTTCCTGTTGGCTGACTTGTTCGAGCATGAACACAATATGTTCTGGCTTGAGCAAGTTGCCGTCGCTGCGACAACTGCCGGTAAAGCGCAAGACGGCTCTACCTTCGGATATACCACCCCTAGCAGAGGTGCTGCTGTCTGGTTTCTGATCTACAAGTTCTAGTTTGTGCAGCCGATCGCGCAAATTGACATCCTGCGTCTTTCCCGACTTAGTAGTATGCACCCGCCAAAAAGCCTCGGTTTCGGCGATCGTCTTGACCCAAGCTTCCCAGTTGGCCTCATCCGCGACGGAAACAGCAGCAGAATTCTCCTGGTCTAATTCGCCATTTTCTGTCAACGAGCCTGCCGAGGCCACAGTAATTACGTACTCCGCTGCTTCTAACAACTGGTTAGCAGAAGGAGCCTTGAGATCGATCAACTCAACCTTGTAAATCGGAATATTTTCCGGCAGCTTAGCCGCCAACTTTTCCCGAAAACTCTCAATATTGATCGACTCAGTGAGCTCAAAGTCGGCAATTTCCCCAGTGCTGGTAACACCCAGAGGCAGAGCATTTGCCAGAGAAATCCTAGGGTTCGGATGAAACCCGCCGGTAAACGAAATCGGCAAATCGGCTCTGCGGACTACTCGATCGAACAATCGGATCAAATCCAAATGACCAACCAAAGCCATATCGCCCACCTTCCCGAACCAAACCCGAAAACGCTGTTTCCGCTCGGTATTGGGCACGAACTCCCCGGCAAAGTCTGGAATTGGCAGCGCATCCACAACCACATTGTGTCCGAAATCGGTGCCACAAACCCCGCAGCGCGAACACCCTTCAAAGGAACAGTCTGGAACCGTCGCGGCTTCCAAAGCCTTTTGCAAGTCAATTTTCAGCCAGTTTTTGTCGATTCCCGTATCTAAATGATCCCAAGGCAGGGCCTGATCGAGAGAGAGGGGAAGAGTGGGGGAGGGGGAGAGGGGGAGAGTGGGGGAGGGAGAGTGGGGGAGAGGGGGAGATGTGGGAAAATCTTCCGACTTCCCTCGGACGACTTCCATCCGACTTCCATCCGTTACATCCGTTACAGAATCCGTTGCCGAACTTCCTTCTTCCTTGTCAAAAAGATTCCACTCGCCGCTTTCGACTTGGCGGTATTTCCAGGTAAGGCCCGACTCATCTATCGCCTGAGTCCAAGCTTTGTAAGCCTGATCCAAGCTTTCCCACCACGCATCCATACCCGCGCCAAGTTCCCAAGCGCGGCGGACTACAGCAGCCAAACGTCGATCGCCCCGTCCGACAAAATCCTCCATTGCCGAAATCCGCACATCAGTGTAATTCACCTTGACGCCCCGCATCCCCCGAAATTCTCCCTTCAGGAGTTTTTGCTTGCGGGAAAACTCAGCAGTAGAAACCGAGTGCCACTGAAAAGGAGTGTGAGGCTTAGGCGTAAAATTAGAAATTGTCAAATTAAAATTCAGTCCCCGCCTGCCATCGATCCTGCATTCCCGGTGCAGCCAGCGGACTGTTTCGGCGATGCCGAGAACATCAAAATCGGTTTCTCCGGGCAAACCGATCATAAAATACAGCTTGATTTTATCCCAGCCGCGATCGACAGCAGTTTTGACACCCCGAAGCAATTCTTCGTTGGTCAAACCTTTGTTAACGATGTCGCGCATCCGCTGAGTACCAGCTTCCGGCGCAAAAGTCAAACCGCCTTGTCGCGTACCGCCTAGAATGTCGGCAATATTATCGTCAAATCTGTCAACCCGCTGGCTAGGTAGAGACAGAGAAATATTTTTATCTTTCAGGCGATTTTTGATTTCCATCCCTACTGCTGGAAGTGCCAGATAGTCGGAACAACTGAGGGAAAGCAGGGAAAACTCGCTGTGCCCGGTGGCTTGCATCCCCTGTTCCATCGCCTCTACGACTTGCTGCGGTTCGACATCGCGCGCGGGGCGAGTCAGCATTCCCGGCTGACAGAAGCGACAGCCGCGGGTGCATCCCCGGCGGATTTCTACTGTCAGTCTGTCGTGTACTGTCTGGACGTAGGGAACCAGGCCGATCGAATAAGCTGGTATGGGAGTTGCCACGCGGCGCAGAATTCGTTCTGGAACTTGCGGGCGGTTGGGATGAACAGAACCGTCGGCCGCCATATCGTAGAATTGCGGGACGTAGACGCCTGGAATTTGCGCTAAATCCAGCAGCAATGCTTCTCGGCTCAAATTATTTGTTTTGCCTTCTGCCAAAATCAAGCCAATTTCTGGCAGCAACTCTTCTCCATCACCCAAAGCGATGAAGTCAAAAAAGTCTGCGTAGGGTTCGGGGTTGGAAGTTGCCGTTTGCCCGCCAGCAAAAATCAGCGGTATTTGACCGTTTTGAGGATTTGTTGCTCTTTCTTGCCAAGTTAGGGGAATGCCAGCTAAATCCAGCATTTCCAGAATATTTGTTGCTCCGAGTTCGTAGCTGAGGCTGAAGCCCAGAATATCAAATTCTGTGAGCGATCGCCTCGATTCTACGGCAAACAGCGGAGTTTTGGTCGATCGCAGTTTTACTGCCAAGTCGGCGGCGGGCAAATAAGCCCGATCGCACAACTGTCTCGGCAAAGCGTTCAAAATGTTGTAAAGGATGATATGCCCCAGATTGGAAGCACCAACTTCATACACTTCTGGGTAAGTGAGCACCCAGCGCACAGAAGCCCCGTCCCAAGGCTTGTGCACAGCCCCCAATTCGTTTCCCAGATAACGAGCAGGCTGATTAATGTCTGCTGTAAGTAATTCTTCGACTTTTACTGCCACGGCTCGACTCGCTAAATAGTTGCGACTCTTAAGCAGCCTACCTTAAAATCTGCCAACACGCCAACGACAGTCGTCTATCTTTTCGGCCATTTAACCAAATTTGCTGTGTTTTGTTGCCTGTTCTCGTCGATGAGGAGGCTTTATCAGTGTTGTTTTACGCAGGAGTTTTGGGCATCAAAGCTATCGACATTTTCAAATATCTCAAACACTCGATCAAGTTGGCTGAGTTCCAGAATCATCTTAATTCCGGGGGATACCGAGCAAAGAGTAAATCGACGCCCCATTTTTTTCGCCTGCTTCAGGCCCGAAACCAATGCCATCAAACCTGCACTGTCAATAAATTTTACTTCGGCCAAATCTACGAGTACCGCTACAACCCCGGGGGCTGCAATTGCTGTCGTTAGTTGCCGTCCGAATTCTCCGCAGGTGGCTGCATTCAGGTAGTCTAGGGGTCGAATCACCGTAATTGGTTTATGGGCAAGAAGTGTCTGCATATGTCAAACCTATGATTGCTACGTATTTTCAACTACTGCGCTGGACGGATGTAAGCCTAAACCTATTTGATTACTCTGAGCCTAACTTGATCTGAGGTAAACTGACCAGTTGTTTTCAGTAATTTTACTGAATCTTTATTTATTGACTCTTTTTTATAAAATTTTGCGTAAGATTTGGGGAGGAAACGTAAGCTACTATACTATTTTTTATTTAGGCCTGCAGGTTTAGTCTTGGTAACTATAAAAATTGCGATTGACTTTGCCGTAGCTGTTAGATAAAACTGAACAATGTAATTTAAATCACTTGTTAGTTCTGATCTAGATCACCTGTTTGCTCGACACTTTAGAGGAAAATTAAACAGTACGGAGTTCTCCGACTTACTATGCAAGCAACTCATGCTATTCGTCAACTTGTAGAAAAAGCCCTCTACATTAAGCAGTTGACGCCTGATATTGAAAACGAAATCAACTACGAGCTCACCCGTTTGGGGTACATCTCGGATATTGATTATGAGGCTTTAGAGTTATTAATGGATGAAATGGATGCCGGCCGGGTGCAATTGGTATCTAGCCGTCGATAGTGGGAAGCGGGCGACCAGTCCACATCCAAAAACCCAAAAATCCTTGCACGGCGGGCAATAGAGGAGTGTTAGAAGCATTTATGTCGGCCGAATATTTTTCTAATGAAGCATCTCGTTGCTGAACTTGATATTTGAGGAGATAGTGTGAGGGGCGATCGTCCCTGCACCTGTGATCAAAAGCTAAAAACTTTGACTTAAATTAAATCTATAACTTTTGGGGCATGACAAATTAGATTAAGTGTAATTAAGAGTCATGCTTAATGAAGTAGCTAATTGCTGAACTTGATATTTGAGGAGAGACTGTTAAGGGCGATCGTCCTTGAACCTCATACAATTTTAGATTTTAGATTTTAGATTTTAGAAATCCTAATAGTGATGATGATCGGGGTTTGGAACTGGTCTACAGTTGCATTCCTTTGAGAAACTGCTATCAGTATCAAAAACTACACACTGTGATCCAAATTAAATTTATAACTTTTGGGGCTTGACAAATTAGCTCTAAGTCTAAATAATACTAAAAAAAGTTTTTCGGCAGGATTAGGACTAAGGGCAAGTCTCGCAAATAAAGCTTAAATTTTAAGTATGTAGTGCCAGTTAGCCTTAGTCCTAAGAATTACTATCCGAGCGCTCGAATGCAAGAAAATTGATGTGTATAGCCATCCTCGCATCATTTGTGAATTTCTTACTCCCTCCCCTTGATAAGGGGAGGGTTGGGGTGGGGTAAAAAATTTACGACCCCTGCAAGGATTGCTGTAGTTACGACATCCGTCATCGCGGAGTCAATCTAAAATCTAACCTCTAAAATCTTTGAGCGCGCCGCCAAACTTGCCACCACCGCCACCAACTCAGCAGGCTCGATCGGCTTGGGCACGTAAATTTGAAAACCTTGCTGCAGTGCCCGTATCCGTTCCTCTACCCTACCAACCGCCGTGAAAGCCAACGCCGGAATTTCCCTGTCCACCATCCGCGATCGCACTTGCCGCAGCAAAGCCTCTCCATCAGGGGCCTGCATCTCGATATCGATCGCCAACACATTCGGATTCAGCCTTTCAATCGCCTCCAGGGCAGCCATTCCAGAGCTAGCAGTCTCCACCTGAGCTCCGCAATCTTCGAGCACTGTACAGGCAAAATCCAGGGAATCCGCGTCGAGATCGACCACCAAAACCCGCACTCCCGAAAGATTGCTGCTGACAAAAGACTCCTTTACAGGGGCTCGCTCCTTGCTTTGAGGAATCGCCCACTCACCGAGTCCAGCAACAGACAATCCGCCGTCGCAATGAAGCTGTTGAATTGGCAATTTCACTAAAAACCTCGATCCTTTTCCCTTCCCGGCAGATTCGGCTTGCACCGTCCCCCCGTGCATTTCCACAAAATGCCGCACTAGGGCCAAACCCAAACCCAATCCGTTGTACGATCGCCTTGTAGAGCTGTCAGCTTGGCTGAACCGATCGAAAACGTGGGGTAAAAACTCTTCTGAAATCCCTTGTCCCGTATCGCTAACCTCAATTTCCACACTAGCGGGCGACAATTTTTTACAGCAAGCGGATTCCTCGCGGGCAAAAGTCCTCTCCTTCTTTCGCACCTCCACCTTCACCTGTCCGCCATCGGGAGTAAACTTAATCGCATTCGACAGCAAATTCCACGCCACCTGCTGCAAGCGACCGGAATCGGCAAAAATCCGCCCGGTAGTTGGGTCGAAATCCGTCACAATTTCAATATTTTTGGCAGCAATCGCGGGCGCGAGAGTCTCGATCGCAGCCTCAACAGTCGAAATCACATCCACCCACCGCAAATTCAGCGACAGTTTCCCCGTAATAATCTGCGACACGTCCAGCAAATCCTCGATCAGAGTTGCCAGCGATCGTGTATTGCGGTCGATCGTTTCCAGAGCCCGAACAGTCGTTTTTTCGTCAAACTTGCGGTTTCGCAGCAGTTGTGCCCATCCCAGCATCGCATTCAGCGGCGTCCGCAATTCGTGGGACAAAGTTCCTAGAAACTCGTCTTTAATCCGGTTCGCCCGCGCCAATTCCTGGGCTCGATCGTGCAGTTCTCTTTCCAACTGCTTCCCAACCGTCAAATCGAGAATAAAAGCCACAGATTCTTGCCGCTTTTGCGCCAGCAAAACATATCCAATCAACACCGGAATCCGGCTGCCGTCTCTCCTCCAGAATTCCTTTTCGTAGGGAGTGCAAGCCCCCGTTGCTTGTGCCTCTGCCATCCCCTTCTTGTCGAGAGACTGGTACTCCGGCGGCGTGATCTCAATCCAGTTTAATTCCCCGCGCTGCAACTGTTCCCGCGTGTAGCCAACTATCCGCAAAAATTCATCGTTTGCCTCAACGATACCGCCGTTCACATCCCCAAAGATAATTCCTATCAAGTTAGCTTCGGCTAACATTCTCAGCTTTTCTTCGCTAGCTTGGAGTGCAGCTTCTGCTTGCTTGCGAGCGGTAACGTCTTGGATGTAAGCCGACAAACCAGAATCGGAAGGATAAAAACGCACCTTCAACCACTTATTCCATAACGGCACAAATTCTTCATACTCGATTGTTACCTTTTCTGCTAATGCTTGGGTAGCCATTTTGTAACACTGTAAATCGACCGCCCAGGGAAATATCTCCCAAACCTTTTTACCGATCAGTTCAGCTTGTGACTTGCCTAAAAGCTCAAGAGCTTTTAGGTTGACATAGGTATAGTTCCAATTTAAATCTACTGCGATAAAAGCATCGGTAATGCTTTCGAGAATGTTAGTAATTCGATAGTTTGCCAATTGCAGCGCTTTAGCTGTTTCTTCTGCTTGCTTGCGGGCTGCTTGTTCGCGGGACAAAGCGGCAGCGCGTTCTTGTTCTGCCTGTTTTCGATCGCTAATATCGATGTAAGAACCGATGTAACCTGCAAAAGTGCGATCGGGTCTGTACCGGGGTACGCCTGTACCCAAAACCCAGCGGTATTCCCCGTCATAGCGTCTCAGGCGGCATTCGAGCCGATACTCACTGCCAGCGTCGAAGGCTTTTTGGTAAATATCTAGACATTCTGGCAAGTCATCTGGGTGCAAGTTTTCCATCCAACCCGTACCCATTTCTTGCGCCAAAGTTCTACCGGTAAACTCCAGCCAAACTTTGTTAAAGTAATCGCCAAGTTGGTCAGTGTCCGACATCCAAATCATCACTGGCGCGGTATCGGCCATGATCCGAAATCGAGCTTCGCTTTCCTGCTGCTGTGCTTCGGCTTGCTTGCGATCGTTCCGTTCTTGAACTTCCCGCAGGGCCCGCTGAATCGACGGCACCAAGCGTATCAAACGGCGTTTGAGAACATAATCAGTAGCGCCACTTTTCAAAGTTTCGATCGCCACTTCCTCGCCCAAAGTAGCCGAAACAAAAATAAACGGAACTCCCGGACAATTAATGTGGGCGATTTCCAATGCAGCTATCCCGTTAAAACAAGGCAGCATATAATCTGCCAAAATAATGTCAAAACATTTTTTTTCCAGCGCCGTGGCAAAGTCTTCTCTAGTTTCCACACACACCAGAGAAAATTGGAGTCCGCCATCCATTAGATATGCCTCAATCAGTTCGGCATCTAGGGGACTGTCTTCTACTAAGAGGATATTGAGCGTTTTCACAAAAATTCCTTTTACTTAAATATTAATTACCGGTTTATACAAAATTTGATCGGGCTGCGGCTTTAAGTGAAGCCAAAAAAAGTCTGGGGTTTTGAATGGCATAAAAAATGTAAAATTTAATTGGTTTCATGAGTTGAGCATTCATATCTCAATCCTAACTTCTAATCAAGTCTCTTGCTTCTTGCGGCGGGGTGAATCCCCGCTCTGACTTGATTGGCTAGTACGCTTGTTTTTCCTTAACTTTCGTCGGTTTCCAAGGAATCAGCACCGCTGGAGTCTTGCTCCTATGCAGCAGTTTAGCTATACCCTGTTGAACAAATAGTTTCGCGCTTCTGGCTAGAAACAACTAGCTATGTAGTAATTTATCTCGCTTGCTACGAACTACTGCTACCTCGTTTGGCAGATTATTTTTTTTTGTAGTGATGCCCGAGTTAATTCTATATTACTTTGCCGCTCCTCTCAATCTCGAATTCGCTTGAATTCTGCCCTTATTTCCTGAATATTGATCGATCCTGTCAAAAAAAGTCAACGTTGCTGGTCTGTCTGCTTTATTTTTTGCCGGATTTGCCTACCATGCAAGTGTTGCATGGTAGGCAACTGTTGGCTTGTTTATCACAGTCGCCCCACAAAAAGCAATGTTACTTTAGTAGGAACTGGTTACACTTAATCTATCTAAAGATAGATTTTTGCAAACACACTGCACTCAACCTGCAGAGATTCCCCTGAAGTCGGTAAAACTCATATGTTGCACTATTTTCAAGAACAGGCAAGATGCCTGTTCCACAAAGAGTGAATTTGATTGTGGGATGAGCAGGAGAGCCCGTCCATAAAAAGCTTATGGAAAAGGGTGCAAGATATAAGTAAAACGAAGTGCCACCCCGCCGAAAATCTGAGAAAGCTCGATCGACCAATTAATTTCCGATACAAATCACAGAAAATTCGATCGGGACTCGCTACACTTCGACTCCCAGGCTGTCTCTGACCACGAATTTCTTGAGGATACCCACCACGTGATTTATCCGTGGAATCAATCCCAAATCGAAAATCTAAAATCCTCAAGAAAGAGCATTTATCCGTGGGGTCGCCTCTAAAATCTAAAATCTAAAATCTAAAATCTAAAATCGATTGACCGATCGGCTTATTGATTGAACCGACCCAAAATGTCTTAAAATATACAATACGGTAAGCTGCTGCACAGCCCGCATATATTAAAATCAAGCGCCAACTTGCAATAATTCTTTAAAATAAAGGTACAGCACCGGCGATCCCTAACTCTTCCCCCTCAGAAAGGGTAGGGTTGAGCAGAATTGAAGACGATCGTCTATGGTGACATCCAGTAAAGCCCGTGCAGTTGCTTTAGTCTCAGCTTTATTCAGGTTATTGGGAACCAGTTACGAGGAGATTTGACCCGCCGTGCTCCAACGCATCAAACAAGACTTAAAAAACGACCTGATCGCAGGACTATTGGTAGTGATACCCTTAGCTACCACCATCTGGCTGACAATTACCGTCGCCAGTTGGGTGATCAATTTTCTCACCAAAATTCCCAAGCAGATCAACCCTTTTGACGGACTCCACCCGATTTTGGTGAATCTGTTAAATCTTTTAGTAGGGCTGGCTGTACCCCTGCTGAGCATTTTAGTCATCGGCTTAATGGCCCGCAACATTTTCGGTAAGTGGCTGCTAGACTTTGGCGAACGGGTGTTGCAGGCAATTCCCCTAGCCGGTTCGGTTTACAAAACCCTCAAACAACTGCTGGGAACCATCCTCAAATCAAACGACAAATTTCGCCGCGTGGTGTTAGTGGAATATCCCCGCCGGGGAATCTGGACTTTAGCTTTTGTGACCGGTACGATCGAGAGTAACGATATCCCACCTCACCTTTCCGGTGAAACCCCCATCGGCATTTTCATCCCCACCACTCCGAACCCCACTACCGGATGGTACGCTATAGTGCCGGAAGCAGATTTAGTCAATTTGTCAATGTCGATCGAAGATGCCTTTAAAGTCATCATCTCCGGCGGCATCGTCAACCCCAACAACTCAATTGCAGTAACCCCCGAAAAAATCAAGGGCAAAACACTCGAACCCTTGGTATCCGAATCAAGATACCAGGCTGTCCCAGTCGAAGAAGATTGAACCAAGACATCTTTAGTGACCCTTCAGTTGACAGTTGACAGTTGACAGCAAGAGGGCGACCTCTACCTGGAAGGAAGAGGATTGGAGTAATGAATAGTCTTCTTTTAATTTCTCCCGATCAGGCTTTGGGCTTTAAACCAATTCTTTCTGCTAAGGCCGTGTAAACTTTCCCCATAGCAGATAATATTTCGACAAAACCAGCCCAAACCGAGAAAGCCTATACTCAGAAACCCGGTTTCGAGCATAAATCTTGGGTTTGACAGCGAAGTATCTGTAAACTACCCGCCACTGGCGAGTCAGACTGCTGGTTTTGTAACGCTTTTAGTCGAGTTTTCTGCTAAAGTTCAAGTCCGCGCGCGATCGAAAAACTTCCTAAATTCCCAATTCCTATCTAAAAATTATGAAAAAAGCCCGCGAAACAGCACGCGAACTCGCACTCCTCGGCATCAGCCAACTGCCGACGAATCCAGAACTCTTAGAAGCCAAGAAACTGCAAGATGTTCTCCTCGCCGCCATCCGCACCCTGACAACAGAAGTTCAAGAATCCCTAGAAGCAGCAGCATCCGAAGTGCAGCGGAGTAGCGACAAACTGCTTGCCAGCGAAATCCGTGCCGCCGATATACAAAGTGCTAGAACAATGGTGCGGGAAGCAGTGGAACTAACCCAAACCGCCATCAACCGTCTCGGTTCAGCAATGGAGTTTCCAGAACTGATCCAGCTAGCCAACCAGCAAGATGTCCGCACCTATGCTTTGCAAATCCTGACGAAAGTCAGCGCCAACCGTGTTCAAATTGATGAATTGCTCTCGGAAGCTCTTGTAGACTGGCAAATAGAACGGTTGCCCCGGATTGATCGAGATATCATGAGAATCGCGATCGCCGAAATGCTATATCTCGGCTTACCCGAACAAGTCAGCGTCAACGAAGCAGTCCAACTGGCAAAACGCTACAGCGGTGACGATGGACATCGCTTCATCAACGGAGTCCTCCGCCGAGTAGTCGATAAAATCAATGCAGAAGTTGTGAGTCAGTAGTCCTTAGTCAGTAGTCCTTAGTCAGCAGTCATTGGTCATTAGTGATTGGCAATCCGCAATCGGCTCTACACTAGGGACTGAGGACTAATGACTAATAACTATTCTCTATTCCCCATCAACTATGGTATTTAATTGGTTTCGTCGCCAGTACAGCGAAAATAAATCTTCTGAAACAGAGGCAACCCCCGAACAGCCGCCAGATGAGTCTGCAAAATCCGCACCGATTGAGCCTCAAACAGATGCAGCAGAGCAAGACTCTCCCGCTGTAGCCGAAGATTATCTCAATTGGGCAAAAGCTGCTTACAAAAATATTCAAAAACAGCAAAAACCCGAAACAGAAGTTTCCGAGATAGCCGCGCCCGATGTTCCAGTAGCCGAAGCAGAAATCGCGACAGTTGTAGAAGTTGCAGAACCGGCGACTATTGAAGCAATCGAGCCGATCGAACTTGAACCAGCACCCACAGCACCAACTGTTGCAGAAGTTCCAGAAGTTGCAGCACCAGCAACAGTTGAAGCAACCGAGGCGATAGAACTCGATGCAGCAGAGCCTGCAGAAATTGCAGAAACTCTGCAACCAACAGCCGGGGCGATCGACATTGCACCTATTGCTCAACAATTAGAAGTTACAGCAGAAAATATAGAAATTGCCGAACCTGCAACTGAGGTTGTAGAAACCGAATCACTCGCATCCGACGGCCAAACAGAGGAAGCCCTGCCGTTTTGGGCCAGAGCTCAGGCCGATCGCATGGAGCGCATCGAACGCCTCAAAGAAACCGCCATTGAAGAACCAGACGTAATTGCAGCCGCCGCCGAGAGAGCCGCAATTATCGAAGAAATTCCCGGTTTCGCCTTTGACGAAGGCTTCCTGTGGTCCTCAGAAATCTTAGCCAGTCAAGGTCGTCGCCCAGACCAAGTATCCGTTGAAGAAATCACTTGGCTGCAAAAACTGCGGAAAGGCTTAGAAAGAACTCGCCGCAGTTTAATTAATCGACTAAAGGCGATCGTTGGTCAAGGGCCACTCAATCAAGACGCAGTAGCCGAAATTGAGACTTTGCTCCTGCAAGCCGATGTCGGAGTCGCAGCCACCGACATCATTATCAGTCGCCTCCAAGAAAGACTCAAACAAGAAGTGCTGCCGCCAGAACAGGCTCTAGCCTACCTGAAAACCATCCTGCGCGACATTCTGGACGCTCCCTGTGCCGAAACCGCCGCCGGTAATCCCGCCTACAGCCTGACATTTGCCCCGGAAAAAGACACTTTTAACATCTGGTTAATCGTAGGAGTCAACGGTGCGGGCAAAACTACGACGATCGGCAAACTGGCCCATATTGCCCAAAAATCCGGCTACAAAACCCTGATTGCTGCCGCCGACACTTTCCGCGCTGCCGCCGTCGAACAGGTGAAAGTTTGGGGTTCCCGCAGTGGAGTCGAAATTATTGCCAACCCAGGGAAAAATACCGATCCGGCTGCTGTCGTGTTTGATGCGATCGCCGCCGCCAGCGCCCGCGGCACAGAACTCCTGATCGTAGACACCGCAGGCCGCCTGCAAAACAAAAAAAACCTGATGGACGAATTAAGTAAAATCCGTCGCATTGTAGATAAGAAAGCCCCAGGCGCTACCGTAGAATCTCTACTGGTCTTGGATGCCACACTGGGTCAAAATGGTTTGCGACAGGCAGAAGTGTTCGCAGACTCGGCAAAATTAAGCGGAGTAGTATTGACAAAACTCGACGGTTCTGCTAAAGGTGGTGTTGCCCTAGCAGTAGTGCAGCAGCTTGGTCTGCCAATCCGGTTTATTGGAGTCGGGGAAAGCATCGAAGACTTGCGTCCGTTTTCTAGTTACGAATTTGTGGAAGCCCTACTCGATTTTAGATTTTAGATTTTAGATTTTAGATTGATCAGGTATCTGTGGTCGTCCCGATTTTTGGAGGCGGATACAGAGGTTCAAAATCTCAAATCCTTAACCTCAAACTACCATCGCAGGACTTGCGCCACCACGGGCGGCGAGTGAAAACTAAATACCTAGAAACAATACCTTCCCCCTGTTCTTGCTGGGTTGGGTTCAAAGCGCCAGTAGTGTGTCAAATTAAGCTCAAATTTAGTATCAGTCTGCTGTCTGATTGCACATTCTTCCTGATCCCCCTGGCCCTGGAGGGCTGTTTCATTCTCTTGTAGGGGCTGCCCCCCGTGGCTGCCCTGATATCTGAAAGCCCGACTCGTTTATGGGCTGGGCGGGCACAGGGGCACCGCCCCTACAAAACCTTGGTTTTCCGTGGGGCAATCCCCCCGTGGTTGCCCCGAAACAGCCCTGCCTAGCCCTCCCCTTAAGAAGGGCGACAGCAAATGGTTAAAGTCCCCCTTCTTAAGAAAAGCCACTGCCGTCTTGGGGCCCCCAAGTAAAGCAAGCGACGTGGATTTAGGGGATCTAGACTCAGCGATAAACGAGATTGCTGAAGAATTTCAGACTTAAGTTGATACCAATCTCCGAGTACCGAACCTACTGGCTCAAACCAAACTACTTGTTCTAAAAAAAAGGGGTTTCTGTTGAAGTGGCCCCTAAGTCCTCAATCATTCCTCCTCCGTCTAAGATCGAAAATCAAAAATTTAAAATGACTGCTGTGCCTTTGCATCGCCCCTCACCTCAACCTGCTGACCGCCCTTCGGGTCGCAATTCCACCGACGCGACGCCAGTATTTGCCCTCAAAGAACTGGTGGCGCGTTTGCACCGATATCAGCACAACGTTCAAGATATGTTGGGTTCGCTGGGATTTGCCCTGCGAAGTTTTAACAATCTCAACCAATTTTTGGAGTTGGTTCCTTTGGTGGCGACTCGCGTTACGGACGCCGACGGGGGAGCTCTAGTGCTGTTCAAACCCAACGGTCAAGTCAGGTTCCAGCAGTTGCATTGTCAGGAAGGACGGCAATGCCAAGATATGCGAAAAGCGCTGGAAATAGCCACCAGGCAAGCTACAGCAGGTGCGGGTGCTACTGCTGGATCGTTTTCGGAAACCTCTGGGCAAACTTCTAGTCTAGACTTGCAAGTCGGTCGTTATTTGGGCCCGGATGTTCATTTGTTTGGGGCGCCAATTTTAGTCAACAATTTGGAACGCGGACGGCTTTATGTTTTTAGCAGTGATCCGCAATATCTCTGGACTCCCAGCAGACAGAAATTAGTTCGGTTGGTGGCGGATCAAACCGCCGTGGCTATTTGCAAAGACGAACTTACTGTTAAGTTGGCGGAAAAAGACCGCTTAGACAGAGAGTTAGAAATCGGGGCGGAAATTCAATTGCGGCTGCAACCCCGCAGTTGTCCCAAAATTCCCGGTGTTGATGTGGCCGCCCGCTGCCAAACTGCTAGCAGAGTCGGCGGAGATTATTATGATTTTATTCCCGCTGACTATGACCCGATCGGCAAGGAGAATGAGGGGGAACACCCCCCATCCCTAATTAAAAATCTCAAGTCCAAAATCGACAAGGGCCGCTGGAGTATTGTGATCGGCGACGTGATGGGCAAAGGAGTACCGGCGGGCCTGTTGATGACGATGACACGGGGTATGCTGCGGGCGGAGGTTTTGAACCGCCACTCGCCGTCGAGAATTTTGCAACATTTAAACCGGGTTATGCACGCGGATTTGGAAAATTCCCACCGTTTTGTGACTCTGTTTTATTCGGAGTATGATCCGAAAACTCGCGTTTTGTCTTACAGCAATGCTGCTCACCACCCGCCTTTGCTGTGGCAAGCTGCTACTAATTCGATTCTTCAGCTTGATACTTTGGAGGGAATGTTAATTGGCCTGGATGCTGATTCGCATTACCAAGAAGCAAGCGTGCAATTGCAGCCAGGAGATACTATTATTTATTACACAGACGGATTTACCGATGCTTCTAATCAAAGGGGCGATCGCTTTGATGAGGATAACTTGACCTCGGCTTTTCAGTGGGCCTGTCAAAATTATCAGCAGTCTGAAGAAATTTTGGATTATTTGTTCGATCGCGTACACCAGTTTATCGGCATCGGCAATCGTAACGAAGATGACATGACACTGGTTGTACTGAGGGTAACACCTTTAGCAGGAGAAAATCACCATGATAGTTAATTTAATGCCGGAAATTACTGCTGGATTAACCAGTTCCATTACTTGGAACAATGTCGCTCATGTGGTAGTTTTGAAATCTCATTTGAGTTCGACGGTGGTTTTGGCTCAAAGTTACGAAATTTTTACGAATTTCCAGAAAGCTTGGAACAATTTTGTTTCGACTGGTCAAATAGGAGCTTTTTTTATAGGTATTTTTGTTGGCTGGTTCTTTAAAGGGATTTTTCGTTAGAGTTATTGTCGCCGAAGGTATCTGGAACGGATTTAAAAGGTTTGTAGCCCAAAGTTCACTTCTTTCTGATGCAGCAAAAGTTTCACAATTTTGTAGTCCAGACTTCAGTTTTTTCGGTTCAAAAGATGTATAAAAACTTTGTAGTCAGGACTTGAGTTTTTTATTGCCTAATTGGGAATGGAGGACTCAAGTCCTGACTACAAACCGGAGGAAGGACTTTAGTCTTTGCTAAAAATCGGTTTTTATAGACTTCTGCAAGAGAGATATAATCTAGTTTTAGCTTGAGCAATGACAACACAACAAAAAACTTGGAGTCAAAGATTTGAATCGGCGCTGCACCCGGCGATCGCCCGATTCAATGCTAGTATTGGCTTCGATATTGAATTGATTGAGTATGACTTGACGGGTTCTGTCGCTCACGCTAAAATGCTGGCCAAAACGGGGATTATTTCCGCAGCAGAAGGCGAACAGTTAGTCAATGGTTTGGAACAGATCCGCCGCGAATACCGCCAAGGACTTTTTGTTCCGGGAGTTGATGCAGAAGACGTTCACTTCGCTGTAGAGAAACGGCTGACGGATATTGTGGGGGATGCGGGGAAAAAGTTGCACACGGCCCGATCACGCAACGATCAAGCCGGCACTGATACTCGCTTGTATTTGCGCGATCGCATTGCCGAAATTCGTGAGCAATTGCGCGAATTTCAAGGGGTTTTGCTCGATATTGCCGATCGTAACGTGGAAACTTTAATTCCCGGTTACACTCATTTGCAGCGCGCTCAGCCGATCAGTTTGGCTCATTACCTGTTAGCTTATTTTGAAATGACCGATCGCGATTGGGAACGCCTCGGCGATATCTCCAAGCGGGTGAATATTTCGCCTTTGGGTTGTGGCGCGCTGGCGGGGACGACTTTCCCGATCGACCGACATTATACGGCAGAACTATTGCAATTTGACAAGGTTTATGCTAACAGCTTAGATGGAGTGAGCGATCGAGATTTTGCGATCGAATTTCTCGCTGCAGCCAGCTTGATTATGGTACACCTGAGCCGCTTGTCAGAAGAAATGATTTTGTGGTCTTCTCACGAATTTGGATTTATTACGCTCAAAGATAGCTGCGCTACGGGTTCTAGCATCATGCCCCAGAAAAAAAATCCCGACGTGCCGGAGTTGGTGCGGGGCAAAGCGGGGCGGGTGTTCGGTAACTTGCAAGCCTTGTTGGTAGTAGTGAAGGGACTTCCTTTGGCCTACAACAAAGATTTACAAGAAGATAAAGAGGCTTTGTTTGATACCGTAAGAACGGTACAGGGTTGCTTGGAAGCAATGACCATTTTGTTGCGCGAAGGCATCGAGTTTAATGGCGATCGCCTCGCTGCTGCTGTTACGGAAGACTTTTCTAATGCTACAGACGTAGCCGACTACTTGGCCGCCAAAGGCGTTCCCTTCCGGGAAGCTTACAACCTTGTCGGCAAAGTCGTCAAAACTTGCCTTTCGGGGGGCAAACTCCTCAAAGATTTGACACTTGAGGAGTGGAAAGACTTGCACCCAGCCTTTGAGACAGACATTTACAGCGCGATCGCACCTCAGCAAGTGGTGGCGGCTCGCAATAGTTACGGGGGTACCGGGTTTGAACAAGTGAGAAAATCACTTATCGCTGCGCGCGATCGAATCGCCTAAACATCGTTGAATTATTGGGCAAATTCCGGCTGGCTATCTCTACGAAAGAACGATCGTGTTTTCCACTCTGGTTCTAAATTCGGCAGATAGCCTGACTCAATTAATCTTCAGCAGCAGCCATGTCTTTGTCTCTGCCGCCGCCGCTCATGGCGCCCATGCCACCGCCGTTGCCGCCGTCAAATCGTCTTCTCTTGTTGGAGAACATATCTTGATTTCTCCGCTTGCGAAACTTGCGAGCGTATGCTTGATTTCGTTGTGCCTTCTCTTTCTTGAGATTGCGGCGCTTAGCCATTCTGACCTCACTAATAAACATTGACAGTCCCCGGGCTTTCACGCCCCGGGATTCTTAAGTTTGACACTCTGTGCACTCTTGGTGACTGAGATTCTTGGTTCAGCGAAGTCACTTACTGGCGACAGGATTTCTCCCGCCCAAGTATAGGTGTCTTCTCCCCAAGCGTAAATTCCGGTATGCCCTACCGTACTCGATCAGTTCTCTTTATGTAGTTAGGTTTTCTTCAAATTTAGCTTTCCTAAACCGCAACACCGTTAGGTGTGACTACGCACTCAACTAATCCAGTTAAGTTTTTACGTTGGCTAGTTATACTCAATTTTAGACCGATGACGATCATAGCACACACGGTACAAGACCCAGAAAAAAGAACACCGGGATTCAAGTCGCTGGGAATGCGGGCCCGATGGGAGGCAAGGTTTTCGCTCTTGCCGAATATTTCTATAAACTCTTGACAAAATACGACACATGACGATTTATCCCGGTGACATAGCTCCTGTCTTCAGCCTGCCCGACGCGCAAGGCAATGTCGTCAGCCTTGCCGATTTTCGAGGGCGGCGAGTTGTACTTTACTTTTATCCTCGGGACAATACCCCAGGCTGTACTAAAGAAGCTTGCGGCTTTCGCGATATTTACTTAGACTACCAGTCGCGCAATATAGCAGTCCTCGGTGTCAGTACAGACGGGGCCGGGGCCCACGCCAAGTTTGCAGCTAAATATCAACTGCCTTTTCCCTTGCTGTGCGACTCAAACGCCGAAGTTGCTACCGTCTACGGCTGTTACGGACTAAAAAAATTTATGGGAAAAGAATTTATGGGCATTACTCGATCGACCTTCGCGATCGACCCTGATGGTAGGATTGAAAAGGTTTACCGCAAAGTCAAACCAGAATCTCACGCAGCGGAGATATTAGCAGATTTGCCAGACCTCTGGCCTGAATGAAAAATTAAAAATTAAGACTCCGGAGCTGCAAGCTAGGAGGCCTGAAATTACTATCTCCTAAACAAGCTTTTGAGTTTATGCGTCGATTGTGGCAAATTGTACAAACTGTGCTGGGACTGATTTTTCGACATCCCGTCACTGGTACTGCGGTGATTCCCGTATTGCCTGACGGGCGAATTGTGTTAATTCGCCGCCGCGACAACGGTCGCTGGGCACTGCCGGGAGGTATGGTGGATTGGGGAGAGGATATTCCGACGACAGTGCGCCGGGAATTAGCGGAGGAAACAGGACTCGATTTGGTCAAAATCCGTCGCTTGGTGGGTGTTTATTCGGCTGCCGATAGAGACCCTCGCCTGCACTCGATTTGTATCGTGGTGGCAGCAGAGGTAGAGGGAAAGATGCAAGTTCAGGATACCCTTGAAGTCAGCGAGGTTGAGGCTTTTTTGCCCGCATCGCTGCCGGAGGGCGCGCTCAGCCACGATAACGACCAACACTTACAGGACTATTTTCAAGGCCTGACAACTGTGGCGTAAATCGGCGGGGCATCCCAATTTGAGAAAAGTCGGAAATTACCTCGCGGTCAAAAATTGTCTGTTATGAATGTGGAATTAATTTTCACTGTTTTCCTACTTTTATTCACAAGCTCTGAACATTAAATTAATCATCTTTTTATTACTAAATATTTAACCGGATGTACTCACCGCTACGAAATTCTCGGGTCAAACTCTCTGTAGGGCAAATCTTTTGGCACGAAGTCGGTCAAGGCCCGAATTTAGTATTTTTGCACGGTTCTTGGCACGACAGCAGTCAGTGGCTGAGGACGATCGAACATTTGAGCCCCTTCTACCACTGCTTCGCACCGGATTTGCTGGGGTTTGGCGACTCGGAACGCCGGAATCTGCATTATTCGATCGACTTGGAAGTAGAATGTCTCGCCCAATACATCGATACTTTGAAGTTGCGACAGGTTTATTTAATCGCTCACTCTCTGGGCGGCTGGGTGGCCACCAGCTACGCTATCAAATATCCCGATCGAGTTCAGGGTTTGGTGTTGTTGGCCCCAGAAGGTGTCAAGGTTGGCAACCGGCGGGGGCGGTGGCAGACGGCTAGCTGGCTAATGGGCCAACCTCCGCTGGCTTTGTGGTTGCTGCGCTCGATCTATCCAATTGCTAAGTTGCTGGGTAGCCAAAAAAAGATTGACGGATTGCTAAAGTTCAGACAGCAGTTGATGCAGTCCCCTGTTGCCGTGCAGTTGCTGTTCGGGCGGCGGCGGGCGGAAATTACAGCGGAATTAGTCGAGGAGAATTTGCCTTTGCTGAAAGCGCCTGTTTTGCTGTTGCACGGTTCTGAAGATACTCCTGCAGCTTCGTCTCTGTGTCAATCCTATGCTGCTCTGGCTCCTAATGCCGAACTGCAATTGGTCAGTCCGGGGGAAAGCAATTTGCCGCAGGAAGCCCCGGATGTTGTTGCTAAGTATATTCGCGAGTTTGCTAGGTGAATTGGTCATTGGTCATTGGTCATTGGTCATTGGTCATTGGTCATTGGTCATTGGTCATTGGTCATTGATAAAATGACAACAGTTAACAGTCAACAGTCAACAGTCAACAGTTAACAGTTAACAGGCTAATTCCCCAAAAAATAGCATCTGCTGCGTCAATTAAGCCTGCGGCTGTATCAGGAAAGGCTGCGGTGAGGTATTTTAAAAGCATAGTGCGATCGCCCCCCGTGACCGCAATTTTGCTATCAGGAAACAAACATCGCCAATCTTCAATAAAATCCCTAACTCCTGCCACCGTCGCATACACAACTCCGCTTTGAATTGCCCCAGCAGTGTCTGTCGCCCAGCGGTGCGGCAGATTTTGTGGTAGGCTAATTAAAGGTAATGCAGCAGTTTTTTTACCTAACGACGATAACTGCAAACCCAAACCTGGTAAAATTGCGCCCCCAACTAAATACCTATTGACATCAGCCCCAGTAAATGTTAAAGCTGTACCAGCATCTATAAGTAAAACTGGCCAACCAAATTGGTTGCCAGCGCCCAGTAAAGCCAAAGCTCTGTCAATTCCCAGGGTAGGATAGAGTCCCCCGATCGGCAACTGGTCTAAAGTAATAATTCGGATATCAGGATAACTCTGCCAAATTGCTGTTTGCTGGGTAACTACTGAAGCCAAAATTAGAGGCAGTTGCACGAAAGAAAGTGTGTGAGGATTAGAAAAAGCGGGAGTAGCAGGAAGACAAAGGAGATTTTGAGCAGATATTTCCTCGATCGACCTCCTTACTGTTTGCACCAAATATTCTGCCTTTTCCTGCTCCGAGAGCGAGGAAACAGTATCAGCATTGAGATGCTCTGTATCCCATGTTTTCTTCAGAGTTTTGCCCGCAAATAATCCCCAGTGCAGTCGGGAGTTGCCGATCGCCAAAGCTATTTTAATCTGGGCTTTACCTGTCCATCCAGAAGTAATGTTGTCGGTGCTTGCTGGCGAACGAAAATTGTCGGGAATTGAATTTTCCATGTTGACCTAGCCGGCGCAAACATTGAACTAAAGATAGATTTTAGATTAATTTTATTCGCTTAAACGGGCGGTTAACTCTATTTGACATCTGAGCTAAAGCATCCAGGATACCCGCCACGTGATTCATTCCGAAAGCAGACTCAGTACCCAGAAATAAAAAACCTGCATCCGATAAAGGCGGCCCCGAATTTATCTCGCGCAAGTCAATGCTTCAATTCTTTAATCTAAAATCTCAAATCTAACATCGATTGACCAAGTTCCATGCCACGCGCCAAATAGTATTGTCGGCTGCAGAGGGCAGAGTTGCTAAATATAAATATTTGTAAAGCAAATAATTGCTTTGCTCAGGCAGCATCCTTTATAATGTCTTAAGATATTCCAAAAGTCCTGGTAGCTGCGATGGGGCTGTTGGCGGGGTAAGCACAGGTTTATAAAACCAGACTCAATCAAAATACTGTACAACTGCTGAGTAAATATGTCTTTACAAATACAAGAACACGAAAACCCCTGGCACAGAGTAACTTCGCGGTTGCCTGAATCTGAAAACTGGATGCAGCAAGAAAGTCTTTCGCTGCCGGAAGTAGACCAACAAAAAGCCATAATTGTGCAGATGCAGCAGCAAGTTCAGTTATCAAACTTGCTGAACCAAATTAATAACGAAATTCGCAGTACACTTGACATAGAAGAAATTTTGACATCGGCCTGCAGATTGCTCGGGCAAGCATTACAGTGCAGCCGCGTGAGCATTTTAGTCAAAGAATCAAATACAGAAAAAACTTTAGTTACGCGCGGAGAGTACAACGCGGGGGACTATCCGATTCAACTGGGAATGAAAGTACCGATGAGTGACAACCCGCATTTGGCTGCCGTCGTGTCTCAGCAAGAGTCCCTAGCATTGACGAAGTTTCTCGATTTTCCGGGATTGAACCCACAAACCCGAAACATTGCCGAAGCTTTGGAGATTAAGTCAATGCTGGCAGTAGCTACTCGCTATCAAGGTGAAGTGAATGGCATAATTGGCTTGCATCAGTGCGATCGCGAACGGGAATGGACTGATTGGGAAAGGCAGCTTTTAGAAGGGGTAGGATCGCAATTGGCGATCGCGATCAATCAAGCGAAACTCTATAGCAAAACCAGGCGCCAAGCCGAACGAGAATCGCTGCTACGGCTGATCGGCAACCAAATTCGCAGTACCCTGGATCTGGGAACTATCCTGGAAACAGCGGTGAGGGAAGTCCGCCAACTGTTGCAGTGCGATCGAGTAATTATCTATCAGTTTCAAGACAACTGGCAAGGAAAAGTTGTTGTTGAAAACATGACTGTTCCTTGGCCTTCAATTTTAGGAGATATGGGCGCTGATAAGTGTTTCCGGGGAGATTACGCCGATCTTTACCAGCAAGGGCGAGTCAAAGCAATTAATGATATTTTTAATGCTGGTTTAGAGCCTTGTCATGTCGATTTCTTAGATAGTTTGCAGGTAAAAGCTAATCTGATTGTGCCGATAGTTACATCCAGAACTGAAGAAAATACCTCCGACACAGCCGGAAGCTATAATCCTAAATTTCCCGGTAGGCTGTGGGGTTTGCTGATTGCTCACGAGTGCGGGGATACCCGCAATTGGCAGCGGCAAGAGATGGAGTTGCTATCCCAAATAGCCAACCAAATGGCGATCGCCATTCAGCAAGCAGAACTTTACAGCCAAGTCCAAGATGCTGCGGTAAAATCTCAAGCTCAAACCCAGCAGTTGCAGGCTGCGTTAGAAGAATTGCGATCGACACAGCAGCAATTGATTCAAAGCGAAAAAATGTCAGGTTTGGGGCAAATGGTAGCGGGAATTGCTCATGAAATTAACAACGCCAACAATTTCATCCACGCTAACTTGTTTCACGCTCAAGAATATTTTAAAGCCTTGAACGAAGCTCTAGAAGTGGCTGGAAATGCCTGCCCGGAAGCAGCGGCAGCAATTGTCAGAATCAATGAAGAACTAGAACTCGATTACATTCGAGAAGATTTTGGTAAACTGCTCAATTCAATGCGGGAAGGAAGCGGGAGGATTCGCTCGATCGTGATGACGCTGCGAAATTTTTCTCGTTTAGACCACGCTGAATTAAAACCAGTAGATTTGAATGAAGGTTTAGAAAGCAGTTTCTTGATGCTGCAAAATAAGCTAAAAACCCATATCAAAATAGACAAGCAATACGGCAGTTTGCCGCCCGTCCAATGTCATGCCAGTCAAATTAACCAAGTATTTTATAATTTGATTGACAATGCCTTAGACGCGCTTCAGTCAACGAGCAAACCCGGGGAATTAACTATCCGCAGTTGGCAAAGCGAACCGGACTGGGTAACAATCTCTGTCCGCGACACGGGAAGTGGCATTCCTGCAGAAATTCAAGACAAGATTTTTGACCCATTTTTTACTACTAAACCTGTGGGTAAAGGCACTGGTTTGGGACTTTCAGTGTGCTATCAGGTAATTGTCCAAGCTCACGGCGGCAAGATCCGTTGCGTCAGTCAGGTTGGCGAAGGAAGTGAGTTTATTGTAGAGTTGCCGCTGGCAAATCAGAGGAGGGTAAGTGCATAATTCCTGCTTTAGTCAGATTAACCCTGTTTTGTCACTCTGGCAGTAGTATAGAACCCATTTGACATCTTGAGGGCGATCGTCAATCACATTACGGATCGGCAATAAATTTGTTTTTTTGCCATCGCATTTTTAATGGAATCAGATTTAAATTACGTCCGAACCTCAATTTTCCGAAATTCCCAACAGGGTTATGCTGAGACATATAAAATTCTAAGTATTTTTACTCATAATTGTCTCTTCGGATTCACTTGTGCCCGCTGAATCAGTGAAAGCTGCCTCTTGGGGATCGAGATCGGGAATTTACGCTGTCCTTTACAGGCGTGGAAAACCCGCTTTTTCTAGGGCTGAAAAAAAGATCGCAAATTTTCCGGATAAAACTTATTGATGATGAAAGTTAAACATATCTATGTAAATAACTGTAAGTAGGTGTAATTATTTACACTTAACATTTGATCGGGGCAATAATACCTTCAGATGCTTATTGGGCAAGCATTTTTACTTGATTGACTTGTACGTATGAGGAAATTTTTCTTGCAGTGACCGATCGCTACAAGAAAGCCCAACCTCTGCTTTTGAGTCACTTCTAATCCTTAATTACTCATCATTAACACAGAAGCTATGGCTACTTCATTCACTGGTTCTTTGGGTACAACCACTAATTACAGCAGCATCAGCGACCTGATCGCAAAATGGCCGAATGCCGCCCAGAATCAAGGCATCCAACTGTCTGGGATAGCTTTTGATGGCGTGGAAACGAACTACACTAACCCTACTGCCATCAGCAACCTCACCTTAGCAACGAACGAAAACCCTAAAAGCTGGTTGAGCTACGGCGGTCCCGGTGGTATTGGTGTCGCATCTGATTATCCTGGTTGGTTCACCGATGTCAATAAACTTCGGGCGGAAATCAACTATGACCCCAACACCAATAAATCTCAGGTGCTGAAGGTGAAATGGGCAGATAACAAAGACATTACTAGCGCCACGATCGGCCTGAGTGGATTACTTCCCAAATCAAGTTCTACTACAGTGAACGATCAAGGTAATGAAGTTGGTTTGCTGCAACTCTTTAATAATGGGGCGCCGGTATCGGCCAGCAATTTTACGATCACTCGCGTCAACGCTCCGAGCACTCCAAAACCGATCGGTGTGTCTTCAGATGGAGTGACTTTCATTGGCGATAGTGCCGATGGCAATTTCACATTCCAGATACAAGCAAATTCCACTAGCGTTGCTTTTGACGAATTACGGTTCTCCGCCAAAGACTACGATAGCCCCACCGCTGCCTACGCCACTACCACCTCCGTCAAAAGCGATAGTTCCGACTACCTAGTGCGGAGTATTCAATATCAAGGCCTTGATGTGACGCCGACGCCGACGCCGACGCCGACGCCGACGCCGACGCCGACGTCTCCAAGTCTCTTCGAGTTCGCCCAACCAAATTACACGGTGGCTGAAGGCAACCCGGTTACGATTAACGTTACTCGCACCGGTGGCACGGCGGCTGCATCGATTAACTACGCTACTGTTGACGGTTCGGCAAGTTCAGCAGGCACAGCAGCGGATTACACTACGGCGGCGGGGGTGTTGAATTTTGCTGCGGGGGAAACAACCGCTAGTTTCACCGTGACGGCTTTGAG